>CAZIBK010000196.1:0-3292 GCA_964537125.1 uncultured Oscillospiraceae bacterium | reverse complement strand
TTTCTCCCGAAGCCCGCTATGGAGGCAAGCTCATCAGCCTCGCCTCTGCCGAGCATGGCGTCCGCTCCATTGCCGTCAATGACAATTACGGCGCCATAGCTCAAACAGCATAGACAATGATTTTGCGGGAATACGGCATCGGTTCGGCAAGCTTTAGCGATGCCGATTGCAAGATCTATGCTGTGCGGCAAACCAAGTGCGAGCGGCAGACAAGCTTCCGTTTTCCTTTGATTTCAGATTGATATTAGCTTCCCGACGGTTCTCAGTCCAACACTAAGGACGGGGCAGAGTATGTACGGGACGCCAATTCGCTGTTGAGCAGGTACAAGCTGCGCGGGTCGTCGCCGTAGAGCTTCATCTTGGTAATCTGGTCATCGGAGTTCTTCTCCTCCTCGCCCTGCTCTTTGACAAACCAGTCCAAAAACTGCGTGGTACGGTAGTCGTTGGCAGCGATCGCAGCGGCGTAGATCTCGTTAATCAGCGAGGTCACATATTTTTCATGATCAAGAGCCGTCTGCAGCGGGTCGATCAGGTCAGTGAACGTTTTGTCCGGCTTGCCGATGGCAGACAGGGTGACATTCACACTGTTGTTGTGGAGGTAGCGGTAAAAGAGCATGGCGTGATCCAGCTCCTCCTTTGCCTGAATCTCGTACCAATTGGCAAAGCCGTCCAAACCCTTGGCATCATAGAAATTGGCAATATCCAGATACAGGTAAGCGGAATACATCTCCTTGTTAATTTGATCGTTCAACAGCGCTGAAACCTTTGTGTCCATAAAATCATCCTCCGTTTCATGCTTTTCAGCATCATTTTTTGCCTTTTTGTTTATCAATATATTATACAATGGAAAAAGCGAAATTACAAGAGCTTTTTCGGCAGAATGGGGGATGTTTACAAAAAATTCACAAAGCGAATGTTCTGACGGTGTATTGTGAGGATGCGATGATCGGAAACAGGCGGAGCGCAATCGCGCCTGCCGAGGAAAAACGGGGAGGCCGCTGCTTTGCGGGCGCCGCCCTTTAATCCGTCCGTTTTTGCGTATTACGGGTTAAAAAAGTAAAAAGCTGTTGTATTTTGAGGGAATAAGGTGTATAATAAGCTATATTATATAAAGGGAGGAACTTGTCTGTGGAACAGCTTAAGAAAAGAATTCTCGAAGAGGGTACCACGCGTTCGGGCAAGGATATAATAAAGGTTGACAGCTTTTTGAATCACCAGATAGATCCGTTTCTGATGCAAGATATGGCTAAGGAGTTTAAGAGGCTTTTTAAAGACAGCAACGTTACAAAGGTGCTTACGGTGGAGGCGTCGGGTATCGCAATTGCATCGTTTGTGGCGGCAGAGTTGGGTGTGCCGTTTGTTTTTGCAAAGAAGCATAATGCCCGTAATCTTGATGACAATGTTTATACGGCGGAGGTTTATTCATTTACGAAAATGGTTTCGTATACAATAAAGGTTGCAAAGGACTACTTATCCGCAGGGGATAATGTTCTCATTATAGACGACTTTCTTGCAAACGGTAAGGCGCTTGAAGGGCTTATTTCCATTGTGAAAGCGGCGGGAGCAAAGGTGGCAGGCTGCGGAATTGCCATAGAAAAGGTGTATCAGGGCGGGGGAAACAGGATAAGAAGCCTCGGATACAGGGTGGAATCTCTTGCAATGATAAAGGAAATAACACAAGAAGGGCAGATAATTTTTGAATAAGGTCAGCGACAGGACTAAGGGAATACTTTTGGTGGTAACGGAAGCTTTTTTCTTTGCCGGAATGGGCGCGTTTGTGCGTCTGGCGGGGGACGTCCCGAGCATACAAAAGAGCTTTTTCAGAAATATAGTCGCGGCGCTCGTCGCTTTTATAGTGTTGATGCGCTCGGAAAAGAAGTTTTACACGAAAAGGGAAAATCTTAAATTTTTGCTGCTGAGGTCGGTATGCGGAACAGTCGGGATATTGGGGAATTTCTATGCCATAGACCATATGGCTTTGTCGGACGCGTCAATGCTGAATAAGCTTTCGCCGTTTTTCGCGACTGTGTTTTCCATAATTATTTTGAAGGAAAAAACCTCGGCTTTTCAGATATCCGCAATAGTGACGGCGTTTTTGGGCAGTCTGCTCATTATAAAGCCGGGCTTGGGCGTTGACGTTCTTCCGGGGATTGTCGGCTTTTTGGGCGGAATGGGCGCGGGCATGGCGTACACAATTGTAAGGCTTTTGAGTAAGCGGGGAGAGAGAAAGGCGTTCATCGTGTTCTTTTTTTCGGTGTTTTCCTCCTTGGCGGCGTTGCCGTGGCTGATATTTGACTACCGCCCTATGAGTATGTATCAGCTTGCAATGCTCATCTGCGCGGGGCTTTGCGCCTGCGGCGGTCAGTTTGCGGTAACGGGCGCGTATTCCTACGCTCCGGCAAAGGAAATATCGGTGTTCGACTATACGCAGATAATCTTTTCCGCGCTCATGGGCTTTGCGCTGTTCGGGCAGGGTCCCGATGCATGGAGCATTGTCGGTTATGTGATAATAATCGGCGTAGCAGTTGTGATGTTTGTCAAAAAGGATAAATGTGCGAAAAATTGATGTATAATCTCCGATCCGCCGAATAGATATAGCGAGAAAGGAGATAAGCGCTATGAAAAGATTTTTGATTATTCCGGCTATATGTATTATGTGCGCGGCATTCTTAGCAGGCTGCGCCGTGGGCGAAAGCGGTGATGCAACCGAGTTCGTTACCGAATTTGTTGATGCGAATTAAAAAAGAACCGCTCAAGTGACGGTAGCTTGAGCGGTTTTTTACGAGGGAGAAAAATTATGATAACACATCCGTTTCCGCCGCTTTATGACGAAAATTCAAGAGCGCTTATTTTGGGGAGCTTTCCGTCTGTGGCGTCGCGGGAGCAGATGTTTTTCTACGGTCATAAGCAAAACAGGTTCTGGAAGGTGATGGCTCGTGTGTTGGAATGTCCGCTGCCTCAGACGATTGAGGAAAAGAAGGAAATGCTTCACCTTCATCATATTGCGCTGTGGGACGCCGTTGCCTCATGCGAGATAAAGGGCAGCTCCGACAGCTCGATAAAAAACGTTACGCCGAACGATTTATCCGTGATAATTGACAATGCCGACATAAGGCAGATATTTACCAACGGAAAAACCTGCGAAAAATATTATCTGAAATATACTTTCCCGATTATCGGGAGAAATGAAATATGCCTGCCGTCCACAAGCCCCGCAAACGCCGCGTGGAGCGAGGACAGACTTTACAGTGAATGGAAAGTAATAAGAGAATATATTTAAACGCCTCCCGAA
>CAZIBK010000195.1:0-3307 GCA_964537125.1 uncultured Oscillospiraceae bacterium | reverse complement strand
TCCCTCAAGGCTGTTTTGCTCTGCCGCAGCCGCCTGCTGCGCAGCCTTCGCGCTGTCGGTCAGATACCACTTGCTTATATTCGCATACGGAGAATAGGGATACGGTCTTATATCGCCGCCTATGCTCGGCTGCGTCACGATTGACGCGTTTCTGAACATTATGCCTGTCAGCGGCTGCTCCGCAATAAAGATTGACTGTACCGCGTTAAAAGATGATGCAAAGCTTGCATCGTCGGCTGCTCCCGATAGGGTATCAAGCGCGCCGTCCATATCCGCGCTGCTGTAGCCGAGGTAATTTACGCTGCCTTTTGACGCTAAAAGACGGGAAAAATCATAGGGCACATAAAGATATACCGCTCCTATAAATGCGTCATATTCCCCGTGGGCGATTTTCTCGTTATACTTCTCTTGCGTCTCTATATCCAACATAACAGTAAATCCTGCCGCCTCAAGAGACTCCCTTACAAGCTTCGCCGCGTTTATGCGAGAGGCGTCGCTGTCCGATACCAGAAGCGTAAAGGACAGGTCGCGAAGCTCTCCGTTTATCACCTTTTCGGGCTTGTTGTCATAATCGACATCGGTCCATCCCGCTGAAAAAATCACCTCTCCCGCATATTCGGTGTCATAGCTTGTCGTCTCATAGGACGGCGAAAACACTGCGCTGCCCGTCATAACGGGGAAGCCCGAGCTGACGCCTGTTCCGTACGCATCTTCGACAGCTTTACGATTCACCGCATTTGCCGCGGCTATCCTCAGAAGCGGGTCGGAAAAGATTCCGCTTGTGGTATTAAAGCCCATAAACTCAAATACACCGTTGGGATAATCAGTCTTATTCATCCCCTCTTTTATGGCAAAATTTTCGCTGTCAAGCATTTCGTCGGAAACGGCATGTATCTTACCCGAGGAAAACGCCTCCTGCGCCATAGCCGATGTGCGCATGAAAAATATGTTTATCCCGTCCGCATAGGCGCTTCCGCCGTGCCAGCCGTCAAACCGCCTCAGGGACATCTGGCGCGAATCAGTCGTGCTTAACATATACGGCCCCGTCCCCACGCACGTTGATGCGGCGTCTATGCCCTCGTTCTCTATGGGAAAATACAGCGCGTATACGAACTGATGATACGGCTTTGAAAGATTGAACACAACCCTGTCATCCCCGGCTCGCGCCACGCTCTCCAAAGCCTCTAAATTTTCGTAATAGGAGCTTGAGGGGTTTGCCTTTATTTTGTTTACCGTGTACACAACATCATCGGGCGAAAGCCTTTCACCGTTATGCCAGTGTACGTTGCTTTTCAGCCTCACCGTAAGGCGCGTCGCGTCTGCCGAAAATTCATACCCCTCTGCCAGCACACACTCTATGTCAAAGCTGTCCGTTATGTTAAACAGCGGCTCGTACATTATCATAAGCGCGTCACGGGTGGTCTGCCTCTCCGTCAAAAGCGGGTCAAGAGTATCGGGAGTACGCATCTGAAGGTTTATCTCGCCGCCTACGGAAGGTATGTCGTCTATATTAAATTTATCTTCATCTCCCTGCTTCTCGCAGCCGACAGCCGATGTAAGGAGAAGCGCCGCCGTTACAAATGCAAATATCTTTTTCTTAAACAAGCTGTATAAACCCTCCCAAAAGTCCGCTTTTGCCTTTCTGCGCCCGATGCGAAAAAAACATATCGTTACGGCACGATGTGCAGACCTCTGAATTTTCTATGTTTTTCTCCCGCAAGCCTGCTTCCTTGAGCTGTTCAAGCGTCACCCTTTTTAAATCAAGCATATATTTTCCGTTTTCCTTTGCATAAACGCAGGAGGAATATTTATCTTTGAATACCTCTCCCACATCGGATGAAACCTCATAGCAGCAGCCCCCTATTGCGGGTCCTATCGCCGCCTTTATATCGGCAGGGCTGCTTTTGCATTTCTCCGACATTACACGGACGGCTTCTTTAACTATTGCCCCCGCTGTTCCGCGCCATCCGCCGTGGATTGCGGCTATCGCGCCCCTTTTTTCATCGTAAAGGAGCGTGGGAACGCAGTCCGCGCTGTAGCACATAAGCGGTACTCCGCGCAGATTTGTAACCACTCCGTCCGCGCCGTCCCCGCCCCACTCACGGTAAAAGCCGTTTCCGATTTCCTTCTCGCCCGCAAATACCACATTATTTGTATGGGTCTGATATGTCAGCGTCAGCCTTTCAACCGCAAGAGAGAGGGCTCTTGCCGCTATGAGTATATTTTGCTTTGCGTTTTCGGGGTCGTCGCCGCGCCTCATACCGACGTTTAACGACGCATACTCCCCCTCGCTTACGCCTCCTGACCGCATGGTAAAGCCGTGAGGCACGCCTATCATCTTACTTGTCAAAAATTTAACGCTGCCCTTTTCTATGATTTCCAAACACGTTTCACTCCTGTCGCAAGCCCTGTTTTCTCATCTATTTCCGCCGCTACGGCGCAAAATCTCGCTTTCCCCTCGGCGGACTTGAATTTGTGGCTCTTTTCGGGCTCTATGAACCTTCCCACAGCGGTTTCAACGTCCATGCCCAAAACGGAATTTACAGCTCCCGTCATGCCCGCATCGGTTATATACGCCGTACCCCTCGGAAGGATTTTCTCGTCTGCCGTCTGAATATGCGTATGCGTGCCGAAAACAGCGCTTACCTTTCCGTCGAGGTAGAAGCCCATTGCCTCTTTCTCACTGGTAGCCTCGGCGTGAAAATCGACTATTATCACATCCGCGTTTTTCTTTGCCTCGGCAATAAGCCCGTCGGCAGCACGGAACGGATCCTCCGCCTCTTGCATAAATATTCTCCCGATAAGGTTTATTATCGCAATTTTTACTCCGTTTTTTGCCCTGACAACCTCCAAGCCCTTCCCCGGAAGAGTCTTGGGCAGCATATTAGCGGGGCGGACAAGGCTCTCTCCCTCATTAAAAAGGGCATAGGCTTCATTCGCCTTTGAAAAGGCGTGATTACCGAGTGTAAAAAAATCCGCTCCGGCGCGGGTCATTTCCTCGTAGGTTTTCCTTGTTATCCCCAGTCCGCCCGCACTGTTTTCTCCGTTCGCAATCGTAAAATCGATACTGTACTCATATTTAACATCCGGCAAATATTTAAAAAGCGCGTCTCTGCCGCACCTGCCGCAAACATCGCCTATAAAAAGAATATTCATATCGCCTCACCGCTCTCATTTTAACCGAACAGCCCCTGCGCCGAAGCGCAAGGGCTGCTCTTTTCGGGATTTTCTTTTAGGTGTTATCCCCGCACCGCATCTTCGTATAATTATTTTAGCTCAGAACATAGATTTTGTCAACATTGAACAT
>CAZIBK010000194.1:0-3347 GCA_964537125.1 uncultured Oscillospiraceae bacterium | reverse complement strand
TTGCAGCGCCGATTTCAATATTTAATTTTCCAAAGAAGCGCCCTTTTCTCGGCTTTCCGCGTTTTTCTTGACAAGTAATAAAAGTAATGGTATACTTTTTGCATAAAAGGAGATGTTTTTATGAAACGATTTTTAGCGCTTTTGATAACGCTTCTTTTGTTGGCAGGCTGCTCCGGCAATTCGGGAATAACGGAGCCGAGCGAGGACGTCACCCTTTCCTCCGATGACGATACGGAGCTTGAAGCCGAATCCGGTCCTGCCTATGACATATTCGGTTCAGACCGCGCTATTGCCGTCATGATAGATAACGACAGCGACGACTCCCGTCCCCACGCGGGGCTTGAGGACGCGTATCTTCTTTATGAAATGTATGTTGAAGGCAGGGCAACGCGCATTATGGCAGTCTTCAAAGGCGCGGACACTCAGAAAATCGGACCCGTGCGCTCGTCAAGGCATTACTTCCTCGACTATGTGCTGGATAACGACGCTTTATACGCACATGCCGGCTGGAGTCCGCTTGCAATGGAGCAGATTTCCTCTCTCGGCATAAATAATCTTAACGGGCTTGTCTACGAACCGAACTATTACTGGCGAGAGCGCAAGTATAAGGGCGATTATCATTCGCTGTATACCTCCGTAAGCAATCTCAACAGATTGGCTTTAAATCTGAAATACCGTCAGACCTCCGACTCTCTCCCCCTTAATTTTACGACCGAGCCTCTTTCCTACGAAGGCGAGGCGGCAACCTCTGTTTCCCTTCCGTATGCGGACTTTTATAAGCTGACATACGAATATAATGAAGAAACAAAGAGCTACGACCGCTTCATCAATTCGGAGTATCATTCCACTCAGTCGGGCGAAAAGCTTTCCGCGAAGCAAATTATAATACAGTTTGTCAAAAACTACAGTCTCGGCGACGGAACCGCCCGTCAGCAGCTCGATACCGTCGGAGAGGGCGAAGCCGTATTCATCCGCGAGGGAATTCGGATTCCGCTGACATGGTCGCGCGCCTCGAGAACAGATAAGCTCATTTTCCGCACCGAGGACGGGGAGGAGCTGCGGCTCAACTGCGACGGTCAGACCTATATCCAGGTTATCCCGCCGTCAATGAATTATACCATTAAGTAGAAATATCGCAAAACGGCTGTGAAAAACATCCTATACTTTTCCCCGGAGGTTCGGAGCTTTATATGTACACAATTCTTTCATGCTTCTTTATTTACGCCTTTTTAGGCTGGTGCTGCGAGGTGGCGTTTCATACGCTCACCTGCGGCGACTTTGCCAACCGCGGCTTTTTGTTCGGACCGATATGCCCCATCTACGGCTTCGGCGCCATAGCCGTTGTTCTCGTTACGGAGCCCTTTACGCATAATCTTCCGCTGCTCTTTGCCGTCTCGATTATACTGACAAGCGCGCTGGAGCTTGTGACAGGTTTTGTTTTAGACAAAATTTTTCATAACAAATGGTGGGATTATTCAAATTATCCCTTCAACATCGGCGGCTACATATGCCCCTTATTTTCCCTTCTCTGGGGCTTTGCCTGCGTATTTATCATAAAGCTCGTCCATCCGTTCCTGCTCTTTGCCGTAAGCCTTGTTCCCCATGTATTGGGAATTGTGCTGCTTTCGGTTTTCTCGGCGCTTTTCCTCGCGGATCTGACGGTCACCGTCATGGGCATACTCAAATTCAACAAGCGGCTGCGGGCGCTCGCGGCAATTGCACAGGAGCTTCACGATGTTTCGGATAAGCTCGGCGTAAAAATAAACGACGAGGTTCTCGAAGCAATGGAAAAGGGCGAGGCGGCAAAGGAGCGCCTTACCGAGCGAAAATCCGAGGCGGAAGCAAGGCGCGAAGAATTGGAGCAGCGCTTCACCCTTCTCCGCGCAAAATATGAAAAGCAGGTGTCGGAGTTCCGCCTATCCGACCGTCACCTTCTCCATGCCTTCCCGAAGATGAAATCTCATATATACAATACCGACACTCTCCGCAAAAAAATCAATGAGCTTAAGAATAAAAAGAAATCATAACGCGGAATACTCACGCACAATTTCATCCTCATCGCGGCAAAGGCAGTCCCGTCCCGGGCAGCTGAGCCTTGCCGCGCGGTCATAAAGCGGCAAAAGGAGCTTCTCCTCTCCCTTGCCGCGTTTTTTCAAGCCCTCCTCGGCAATGCCGCACATATTATTGAGGAGTGTATATAATACCCCTTTTTCGGCGATATATTCGCCCCTAACCGCCGCCTCCCGCAATTGCGCGTTTGAGGCGGTAATTTTATTGTCCGCAAAAAATGCGTCGAGGCATTTTTCCGCCTTATCAATATTATACAGTATTCCGAGGTTAAATGCCGCGGGCGCAAAGCTCTCCCCGAAGGGCTGCTCGCAGTCGCTTCTTATTTCAAGGGTTCCGCGGCGGGTTATTTCCACATTTTTAAAGGAAAGATATGTTTCAATATCCCTTTCCTCGGCGTCATCCCGCGCAAAATATTCGCGCATGGGAATCGGCTCAAAAATCTCATATTTCCCGTTTCTTATGCGGTTAAACATTCCCTTTGAGGCAATGTATTTCACCAAATCGGCACTTGTCTCAAACCTTCCCTCCGCCTTTCCCGTAATATTCGGGCAAAGGGAAAAGGCGCTCTGTTCCCAAAGATAATCCCTGAAACAGATATACCCCTTCCCGTCAAAGTCGGGGGAATTTGATAAAAGCATACCCCTTACAAAGTCAAGCCTCGCAAAAAGCGTGTATGCCCTCGGAAGGAGGGAAAGCGGCACATCGAGGTGCGTCTGCGCGCTGGAAAGATACGCCGGGAAGTCGGGATATCTTGAATCCTTCCCGAATCTGTGCAGATACTCGTCCACCATATTATATGTTGAAAAATCAACGTGAAGCTGCGCGGTATATTTTTTGTACGGATTCGTCCCGATTCCCACAAGGGAATGACCGCAGGACAAAAAATACTCCTGCGCCTCGTTTAAAAGCACGTCAAACCGCTCTTTTATTTTCATAAGATTATCGCCGTAATTAAGCGCAAACTCAAAATTATTGTAGGAATTGTCGAAGGACAGACAATCTCCGTCCCCGTTTGTTATGAAATATACAACACCCTCCTCGGAAATTTCCTCCTTAAAGCCGCTTTTTAAAAAGCGGCTGAAAACTCCCCTTGCAGCCGAAACGTCGACCGGCTTCTTTTTCAGGTTCACCAGCGGAAACTCCAGCTCCGCGCCTATATTCCCAAGCCGCTTCTTCTCAAAGCCCTTTAAAAACGAATCATATACCAATTTTTCCGCATCAATCATAAACTCCGCACCTCATTTCAAGCATAAACGGCGGGAGAAGGCTCCCGCCGT
>CAZIBK010000193.1:0-3351 GCA_964537125.1 uncultured Oscillospiraceae bacterium | reverse complement strand
GGGAATTGGTCGAAAGGGAAGGCTTCGTGCATTGAATAGCCGTATTTTTCGTGGAGAAATTTTGCGTCTCTGGCAAGGGTTGAGACATTGCAGGAAACGTAGACTATTTTTTGCGGCGACATGGCGCCGATTGCGTCAAGCAGTCTGTTGTCGCAGCCTTTTCTGGGAGGGTCTACGACGACTACGTCGGCGCGTTCGCCCTCTTTTATCAGCTTAGGGCAGACATCTTCGGCGGCGCCGGTGTAAAAGACGGCGTTGGAGATGTTATTTAATACGGCATTTTCTTCAGCGTCCTTTACCGCTTCGGGAACAATCTCAACTCCGATAGCTTTTTTTGCCTTGCTTGCGAGGAAAAGTGTTATGGTGCCGATACCGCAATAAAGGTCAAAAACGGTCTCTGTGCCGTTCAGTGAGCATAATTGCAGCGCTTTTTCGTACAAAAGCGGCGTGGTGAAGCGGTTTACCTGGAAAAAGGAGCGGTAATTCACCTTGTAATGCAGCGAGCCGCCGATATATGCGGTTACGCTTCGAGCGCCGTAAATTACGGTATCACGCTCCCCGAGGATGGTATTAGTACGCTTATTGTTGATATTTATTACGAGCCCCGAAAGAGCGATGGGGAGCGAAAGGAGAGAGGCGAGGAGCTTATCGGTATGAGGGACGTCTTTTATGCGCGAAACGAGAACCACGATAGTATTCTCCGCGCTTCTTACATATATGTGGCGGATGAGACCCGTGTTGTCTTTTTCGTTATAGGGGGCGATATTATATTTATTCATCCAATCGCGGACAGCCGAGACTGCGAGGCGTGAGGTTCCGTCCTCAATAAGGCAGGAATCGCTGTCTACAACGGTATGGCTTTTAAGGGCGTAGAAGCCTATCTTTACATCTGCGCGCCTGCCGCCGACGGGGTACTGGCTTTTGTTGCGGTAATTTGTGTCGGGAACGGAAGGAACGGTTTCGTGAACAAGAATATCGGAAAAGCCGCCGATGCGCGAAAGCGTGTTTTTGACCAGATCGCGCTTTATATCAAGCTGAGTCGGATAATCGGTATGCAAAAGAGTGCAGCCGCCGCATGCCGGAAAAAAACGGCAGGGAGGCTGCACACGGTGAGGCGAGGGAGAAATTATCTCAAGGATTCGCCCGAAGCCGTAGCTTTTATTTGCTTTTGTTATTTCAATCCTGCATCTGTCGCCGAGGACGGCGTTTTTTACAAAGACGGTGTAGCCCTCGTCGCGGGTTACGCCGCTGCCGTCCTCAGAGACGGAGGAAATCAGTCCTTCAAAAATTCTACCGTTGTACATATATCCGGACACCTTTCAATAACAAAGACTTTCGCGGAAAGAGGAGGAACGGATGTTGTAAGACGCATGCCGTCAGTTTCGAGTCTTTCCGAGGTAAGGGCGTCGTAAGCGGAGACAAAATTGAACCGCCCAAGCCCGAGCGAGAGCTGCGCTTCGTTATTTTGAGAAGCGTTGATGCATATAAGCAGCGCCTCGTCCTCTGCTTTATTGCCGAACATATCCTTTCCGCCTGTTATGGAGCGGATGAAGCAGACAGTTGAATCAACCGACCATATGAACTGCAGATCGCCGGTTCTGAGGGCGGGATGCGCGTTCCTCAGTGCAATATATTTTTTGTGCGTATCGTGAAGGTCGGCGTTTATATTATCCCAGTCAAAGGTACGGCGGTTGAAGGGGTCCGCGTAGCCGCACATGCCTGCCTCGTCGCCGTAGTATATACATGCCGCGCCGGGAAGCGTCATCTGAAGAAGAACGGCAAGCTTAAGACGGCGTATCCCAAGCTCGTGCTTTTCGTTTGACACTACGACAGCCTTTTGAGCCACTCTGTCAAGCGAGCTGACGGAGGGAGCGTCGGATAAAATAGTAAGAGCCCGGGCTACATCGTGAGTCGAAATAAGGTTAAGCGACGCATACAGCGCCTCCGCGGGATAATTTTCGTAAGTGGAAAGAATCCTTTCGGAGAAAAGGAGTGCGTCTTCGCCTATAAGGTAATCGAGAACGGCTCCTCGGAATACATAGTTCATAACGCCGTCAAGGGATTTGCCCAAAAGGAATCGGCGTTTTTCGCCGTAGCTGACCTTGTTGGACGCGTCCTCCCAAACCTCGCCTATAATGACGGCGTTTTCATCTTTCTCCTTGACTGCCTTACGCAGATTGATGATAAATTCGTCGGGAAGCTCGTCGGCAACATCGAGCCTCCAGCCTGAGGCGCCTCGGGCAATCCACTGCTTGACAATGCTGTCGTCCCTATTCAAAATAAAATCGGAATAGCCGGGATCGAGCTCAATAGTATTCGGCAGGGTGGAAAAGCCCCACCACGAATCGTATTCATCGGGATATTTGCGGAAAGAGTACCATGAATAATAGGGGGAATCCTTGCTTTGGTAAGCGCCCACAGAGTCATAGCTGCCGTCCTTATTGAAGTAGCGGCTGTCAGAGCCTGTGTGACTGAATACGCCGTCAAGAATGATGCGAATGCCGTAGCTTAACGCTGTTTTTGCGAGATGCGCAAAGTCCTCATTGGAGCCGAGAGTGGGGTCAACCTGCTCATAATCGCCCGTATCGTAACGATGATTGGAAAACGCCTTGAAAATCGGGTTTAAGTATATTGCGTTTACCCCGAGGTCGGCAAGATAGGGGAGCTTTTCCTCAATGCCGCGGAGGGTGCCGCCGAAAAAGTCATCGGAAAGATATTCGCCGCCAAACTGTTCGGCAGTGTAGAAAGGCTCTTCGCCCCAGCGGCGTTCAATGCCGTGAAAGGGAGTATCCCCCGAGCGGAAGAAACGGTCGGGGAAAATCTGATAAACGACGGCGTTTTTTATCCATTCGGGAGTTTTAAAATCCTTATCATATACGGTTACCTGATACAGCCTGTTGGGAAAGGAGGTATAGGTTTGCCCCGCGCCGCCGAGACATCGGCTGTTATTGCCGTACCAATGTTCTTCACCATCTGCCTTTGCGTAAAAGGCATACCACAAAAGACCGCCGTCCGACGGCGCTTTGATATGACACTCATAAATTCTCGCATCGGAAAATTCAAAGGCGTAATACATTTGAATTTCTTTATCATTGACGATTATGCTGACCTTTTCCGGAATTAAATAGGAGCTTACCGCCACTCTGAAGGTTATTTCAGTGCCGCAGGGAACGGCTCCGAGGGGGGAGCGAAAAAAAGACTCCCGTGAATTATACTCAAGATACATATTATCATGTCCTCCAGGAAATCAAAACATCATATGAATTATACCAAAGCTGTGAAAAAAAGTCAACTTTTTGTTATAAACGATTATGATGACCGAACGTTTTTGACTTTTTTGACTTTAAAATA
>CAZIBK010000192.1:0-3351 GCA_964537125.1 uncultured Oscillospiraceae bacterium | reverse complement strand
CAAAAATCCGAACCCAATAGGTTCGGATTTTTATGGTGACCCGAGGGGGAATTGAACCCCCGATACCGCCGTGAAAGGGCGGTGTCTTAACCTCTTGACCATCGGGCCGTTGGTAGCGGCGAGTGGACTTGAACCACCGACCTAACGGGTATGAACCGTTTGCTCTAGCCAACTGAGCCACGCCGCCATGCGCGTCCTTGTTTTGTCCAAACGCATGTTTTATTATAAAGCATGAATCACAATTTGTCAATACATTTTTTTAATTTTTTAACTCCTCCGCCGCTCAAATATTTTTTAAAAAATGCGAACAAATGTTTGCATTTTGCTTTGGGATGTGCTACAATAGCTTTGAAAGTATCTTGAAAGGACTGAGAATATTGGAGCTTTCCGAAAAACTTAAAATACTTGCCGACAGCGCAAAATATGACGTATCATGCTCCTCCTCGGGCGCGCACCGAAAAAACGACGCGTTTATCGGCAGCGCCTCCTCCTCAGGCTGCTGCCACAGCTTTTCGGAGGACGGGCGCTGTATCTCGCTTTTGAAGGTGCTTTTCACCAATTACTGCGTGAACGACTGTAAATACTGCCGCTGCCGCTCTTCAAACGATATTCCGCGCGCAGCCTTCAAGCCGCGCGAACTCGCCGAGCTGTTTATCAATTTTTACAGGCGCAATTATGTGGAGGGGCTTTTCCTTTCCTCCGGCATAATCAAAAACCCCGACTACACCGCCGAGCTCCTGCTTGAAACGCTCACTCTTATTCGCCGCGAATACGGCTTTGCGGGCTATATACACGTCAAGGCGATACCCGGGGCTGACAGCCGCCTCATTTACGCTCTGGGGCTTTTAGCGGACAGAATGAGCGCAAATATCGAGCTTCCCTGTGAGGAAAGTCTGAAGCTTCTGGCGCCCCAAAAAACAAAGGAGAAGCTGCTTGCCCCCATGCGGCAGATACAAAGCGGCATAATCGCCCGCAAGGAGGAGCTTACCCTTTTCCGCCACGCGCCGCGCTTTGTCCCCGCAGGGCAAAGCACGCAGATGATAGTCGGCGCGACTGCCGATACCGATTATCAGATACTGCGCCTCACCGAAGGTCTTTACAAGAAATACTCCCTGAAGCGCGTGTATTTTTCGGCATATATCCCCGTGGGCGATCATCCCGCTCTCCCGTCCTCCAAGCCGCCGCTTCTCCGTGAGCACAGGCTTTATCAGGCGGACTGGCTGCTCAGGTTTTATCATTTCACAGCCGACGAAATAATCTCGCCCGACAATCCCAACCTCGATACCCTTCTTGACCCCAAGTGCAGCTGGGCGATGAATCATCTTGAGCTTTTCCCCGTTGAGGTCAACTCCGCGCCCTATGAAATGCTTCTCCGCGTTCCCGGCATAGGCGTAAAAAGCGCGGGAAGGATATCTGCCGCCCGCCGCGGCACAAGCCTTGATTTTGACGCTCTGAAGCGTCTTGGCGTGGTTTTAAAGCGCGCCGCGTATTTTATCACCTGCCGCGGGAAATATATGTACAGTGCCTTCAGGTGGGACAGAGACTTTATTTATAATTCGCTCACCGCCTCACTGCCGCCCGATGCTGCCGCAGCCCCCGCACAGCTTACGCTTTTTCCGCAGACAGAAAGAGAGGAGAGGATAAAATGCCTGACGGGAGAGATATAATATGTACCTTCGATTCAAGCTTTGACGGCTTTCTCAGCGCGATTTATCACATCATCAAAAATCGGATACGTCCCGTTGCGGTTTTGCCCGAGGGATGCGTTCAGACGTGTCTGGACGCAAATATAATTCACGTCCCCTTCGATTCCTATAAATCCGACAAGGTTCGCCGCGCCATATGCGAAAGCATGGAGTACGACGGCTTCAAGCGCACCTACTACGCCTTTTTAAACTCGGATAAGGATTCCGCGACCGCTGTCTATAAATATCTGCTTTACGGCTTCAAGTACGGCAAGAAAACGGCGAACTACATTTCCCTGCCCGACATTTCCCGCGCATATGAGCTTGCCCGCGCCGTCACTCGCGAGGTGGACAAGGTGCAGGGCTTTTTGCGCTTTTCCGTTATGGAGGGCGGCGTGGAGTACGCGCCCTTTGAGCCCGTGCATGACATTTTGGCGCTTATCGTTCCGCATTTTACGGACAGGCTCAAATATATACCCTTTGTAATTCACGATGTAAAGCGCGAAAAGGCGGCTGTATATACGACAAAGGAATGGTTTATAACCGACGCAAGCGGTCTCACCGTCCCCGCCCTTTCGCCCGAGGAGAAGAATTACCGCGAGCTTTGGAAGGATTTTTATCGGGCAGTCACCATAAAGGATCGCAAAAATCCGCGTCTGCAAACGCAAATGCTGCCCAAAATGTACCGCAGGCATATGACGGAATTTCTGTAGCTCACGAATCTTGACAAAAGCGCATATCGAATATATAATCATGTCAGAAGCCGCGGGCTTCGGCGCACAAGGCTTGTAAAGCCTTGCTTTTACTCCAATATATATGAAAGGAAGTTTTTTATATGGCTTCATGCAATAACGATTGCTCAAGCTGCTCCTCCGCCTGCGGAGAGCGGAAAGAGCCGCAGTCTCTCCTCGAAAAGCCGAACAAATACAGCAATATTAAAAAGGTCATTGCCGTTGTCAGCGGCAAGGGCGGCGTAGGCAAATCCGCCGTTGCCTCGCTTCTCGCCTCGGCAATGAATAAAAAGGGCAAAAAGGTTGCCATTCTTGACGCGGATATAACCGGTCCCTCCATTCCGAAGGCATTCGGCGTTTCCGAACGCGCAAGGGGCTGCGAATACGGCATCCTCCCCGCCGAAACAAAGGGCGGCATAAAGGTAATGAGCCTTAATATGCTCCTCGAACACGACACGGATCCCGTTGTATGGCGCGGGCCCGTCATATCGGGCACCGTCAAGCAGTTCTGGACCGATGTTTACTGGGGCGACATTGACTATATGTTTATCGATATGCCTCCGGGAACAGGCGATGTTCCGCTGACCGTCTTTCAGTCGATTCCGGTGGACGGCATAGTTATAGTAACAACTCCCCAGAGCCTTGTTACTATGATAGTTGAAAAATCCGTCAACATGGCAAAGCTCATGAACATTCCCGTTATCGGCATAGTCGAAAATATGAGCTTCCTTGTCTGTCCCGATTGCGGCAAACGTCTGCCCGTTTTCGGGAAGAGCAATGTCGAAGCCGTTGCCCGCGAAACAGGCATTCCGCTTTTCGCCGCGCTTCCCGTAGATCCCGCCTTTGCCGAAAAGTGCGACAACGGCGATGTGGAATCTGCCGATACCTCCGCTCTCGGCGCAATAACCGACGCTATATAAATTTAAGGGGCTGCA
>CAZIBK010000191.1:0-3372 GCA_964537125.1 uncultured Oscillospiraceae bacterium | reverse complement strand
ATAAAAGCTTCGGAAAGCCTTGGACGAATAGTATTGATTTGAGCAAAAATATATTGAATAATCAAAAAAAATGGTATATAATAATCGCATAATTGTGTTTTATTGGCGCTCTTTGGCTTGGCGCAATAGGATAAAGTTTTTTTGTAAAGGGGATCAGGAAATGCAGATTTCAGTTTCAGATGTACAGCATGTGGCAAAGCTTGCGAGGCTGCACCTTACAGAGGAGGAACAGGCTGCCATGCAGAAGGATCTCGGCGATATAATAGCATTCGCCGACACATTAAACTCACTTGATACCGAGGGTGTAACTCCTTCGGCTCACGCTGTCGCGGTGCAGAATGTGCTGCGTGAAGATGTCGCGGGAGAATCCTTTGACCGTGATAAGCTTCTCGCAAACGCTCCTTCGCAGGAAGACGGCTGCTATATAGTACCCAAGGTAGTAGAATAAGAAAGGAGCGCTAAAGATGGAACTTTATTCACTTACGGCGCACGAGGCGTCCGACCTTTTGAAAAAGGGAGAGGTGTCAAGCGTTGAGCTGACAAAGTCGGTTCTGGAAAGAATTGAAGATGTTGAGGGCAAGGTGGGAGGCTACATAACCGTTCTCAATGAAAAGGCAATAGAAAATGCGCAAAAGGTTGATTCACTTATCGCGGGCGGGGAGAAGATTGGCGACCTTACGGGTATTCCGATAGCCATAAAGGATAACATCTGCACCGACGGTATTCTGACAACTTGTGCAAGCCGTATGCTTTCAAATTTTGTTTCGCCCTACGATGCAACCGTCATAAAAAAGCTTAAGGCGGAAAACGCTGTGTTTGTCGGCAAGTCTAATATGGACGAGTTCGCAATGGGCTCCACCACGGAACACAGCTATTTTAAGAAGACGGGCAATCCGTATGATGTTACACGCGTTCCGGGCGGTTCCTCGGGCGGAAGCGCGGCAGTAGTAAGCGCCGATGAGGCGTTTATCGCCCTCGGCAGCGATACCGGCGGCTCTATACGCCAGCCCGCCTCCTTCTGCGGTGTTGTGGGCATGAAGCCGACCTACGGTCTTGTTTCAAGGTTCGGTCTTGTGGCGTTTGCGTCATCGCTGGATCAGATCGGTCCCCTTGCAAAGGACGTTACCGACTGCGCCGTAATGCTCAACGCGATAACAGGACATGATAAAATGGATTCCACAAGCCTTGATGTGGAATATCCCGATTACAAAGAAGCTCTCGCAAACGATGTGAAGGGGCTCAGAATAGGCGTCCCGAAGGAATATTTTGAGGCTGCCGACGAGGGCGTTAAAAATGCCGTGCTTTCCGCGGTAAAGAAGTATGAAGAACTGGGCGCGGAGGTTGAGGAATGTTCTCTTTCAAAGATGAGGTATGCCCTTCCCGCGTATTACATCATCTCTTCCGCCGAGGCGAGCAGCAACCTTGCAAGGTATGACGGCATAAAGTACGGCTACAGAACAGAAAAGTTTGACGATCTTCTTGACCTTTATACGAAGACCCGCTCCGAGGGCTTCGGCGAGGAAGTAAAGAGAAGAATTATGCTCGGCACATACGCTCTTTCCAGCGGATATTACGATGCGTATTATAAAAAGGCTCAGCAGGTCAGGACGCTTATCAAAAACGACTTTGACGCGGCGTTTGAAAAGTACGACCTGCTTGTAACGCCAACAAGCCCCACTGCGGCATGGAAGATAGGCGAAAAGGTGACGGATCCCATGCAGATGTATGCGGCGGATATTTGCACGGTATCCGTAAATATTGCGGGTCTTCCCGGTATTGTGATTCCGTGCGGGCAGGATGAAAACAGTATGCCCATAGGTATGCAGCTTATAGGTAAGGCGTTCGGAGAAAAGACACTTCTTCGTGCGGCATATACCTTTGAACAGAACACATCTTTCTCAAAGATGAAGCCGTCACTTTAAGAGAGGAGCGAATAAACAATGGAATATGAAACAGTCATAGGTCTTGAGGTTCACGCGGAGCTTTCTACCGCCTCTAAAGCGTTTTGCAGCTGCTCGACAGCGTTCGGCGGAGAGGAAAATACTCATTGCTGCCCGATATGTACGGGTATGCCGGGTGTTTTGCCCGTGCTTAACAAAAAGGTGGTAGATTTTTGTATAAAGGCAGGTCTTGCGACAAACTGCTCTATCACTCCTTACGGCAAGCAGGACAGAAAGAATTATTTCTATCCCGACCTTCCGAAGGCGTATCAGATATCCCAGTATGACCTTCCCGTCAGCCATGACGGATATATAGACATAGTTGCGGACGGACACGAGAGAAGGGTCGGCATAACGCGCATACACATAGAGGAGGACGCGGGAAAGCTCGTTCATGACGCATATGCGTCCGGCACCAAGGTCGACTATAACCGCTGCGGAGTGCCGCTTATTGAAATTGTGACCGAGCCGGACATACGTTCAAGCGAGGAAGCAAGAGTTTTCCTTGAAACACTTAAGAACATACTTATGTATATAGAGGTTTCCGACTGCAAGATGCAGGAGGGGTCTCTGCGCTGTGACGTAAACCTTTCCGTCCGCCCGGTAGGGCAGAAGGAATACGGCACAAGATGCGAGATGAAGAATGTAAACTCTTTCTCCGCCGCAGTCAGAAGCATGGATTACGAAAGAAAGAGACAGATTGACCTTGTTGAGTCCGGCGGAACGGTTACGCAGGAAACGAGACGCTGGGACGACGAAAAGGGTTACAGCACCGTAATGCGTACAAAGGAGGACGCTCAGGATTACCGCTATTTCCCCGATCCCGACCTTATGCCGATAGTTATCGATGATGCGTGGGTAGAACGAATAAGAAAAACTCTTCCCGAACTTCCCGAGGCGAAAAAGGCGAGGTATATCAAGGATTACGCGCTCCCGGAATACGATGCGGAGTTTATCACCGCGTCAAAGCCCCTCGCAATGTTCTTTGACAGCGCTGTAGAAGCGGGGGCGCAGCCCAAGGCGGCATCTAACTGGATAATGAGCGATATGTCAAAAATAATGAACGATTCCGAGATAGCTCCGGAGGATATCCCCTTTACCGGCAAGGATTTGGCAGAGCTTATCACGCTTATTGACAAGGGTACAATATCAGGCTCCATTGCAAAAAAGGTTCTCAGGTTCATGTTTGAGGAAAACGGTAAGTCGCCTGAGACGATTGTAAAGGAAAAGGGTATGATACAGGTGAGCGACGAGGGCGCTATTAAGGAAATAGTAGCCTCAGTTCTCGCGGCAAACGAAAAGAGCGTAAACGATTATAAGAACGGGAAAAAGAATGCCGTAGGCTTCCTTGTGGGTCAGTGCATGAAGGCAAGTAGGGGGCAGGCAAATCCGCAGATGGTAAATAAGCTTCTCACCGAGATGCTGGAAAGTA
>CAZIBK010000190.1:0-3388 GCA_964537125.1 uncultured Oscillospiraceae bacterium | reverse complement strand
TTTCCGTCCTTTTTCTGTTCCTCGGAGGAGCGGAGAAGATGCGGCGCTATGACCATGAACACCGCAAAAACGATACATATCAGAAGCACCGCGAGTATCTTTACAACGCCGGTTGAGAGAAGGAATATTGCAAACAGGCAAAGCAGCGCGCAAAGAGCGTAAATGATTCCCACCGCCTGCTTTTGCGAGAATCCCATATCTATCAGGCGATGATGAAGATGACCGCGGTCAGGACTCATTATGGGACGGTGGTGCATAATGCGGCGGACTATAGCGGCGCTTGTGTCGAAGATGGGAAGCGCGAGGATAAGTATCGGCGCGGCAACGGAAATTACCGCGTATCCTTTGAAAAGACCGAGAACGGAAACGGTTGAAAGTATGTAGCCCAAAAACAGCGCGCCGGTGTCGCCCATGAAAAGCTTCGCGGGGTTAAAGTTATACGGGAAGAAGCCGAGACATGCGCCCGAAAGAGAGGCTGTAATAATTACCGCAAGCTCGTTTCCCTGCATCAATGATATGCAAAGAAGCGTCAACGAGGATATGGACGCCACGCCCACGGCAAGACCGTCAAGCCCGTCTATCAGGTTGAGAGCGTTTGTTATGGCGACTATCCAAAGCACCGTGAGCGGATACCCGAGCCACCCCAACTCCAGAACGCCGCTTGCCGAAATGAAGGACGGTACGCTTATCCTTTCGATTACAACGCCGAAAAGAACGGGACATACGGCGGCTATTATCTGAATTATAAATTTAAGGTGCGGCCCCAGAGCAAGAACGTCGTCAAACATACCGAGCACGACGATTATGACCGCGCCTAAAAGAATGCCTAAAAGAGGACGCGGAATATCAGTGAAAACCAACACGCTTGCGAGAAAGCCCAAAAATATGGCAAGACCGCCCAAACGAGCCTTGGGCGTTTTATGCATACGCCTCGAATCCTTGGGTACGTCCACCGCGCCTATTTTGTATGCGAGCCTTTTTACAAACGGCGTGGCTGCAAACGCCACGAAAAACGCCAGCATGAAAGCAAGCATTGTTATTGAACCTGTGGGAATGTTTGCAAATGCAGCCATAGAATTTCACACCTTCCGTATTTTGATATGTCAGATTACGAAGCCGACCTTTTTCTTGACCTTGTTGAGAGTGCGGCGGCTGACAGCGTTTGCGGTTTCCGCGCCCTTTCTGTAAATGCTTTCGAGATAGTCCTTATTTTTCATAAGATCGTTGTATTTTTCGTGAATGGGGCGGAGCGCTTCAGCCGTTGCCTCCGCCACGGCGCCCTTGAAGTCGCCGTAGCCGCAGCCCTTAAATTCGCTGACTGCTTCGTCTACGGTCTTTCCGGTGACAGATGAGTAAATATTCAAAAGATTGTTTACGCCGTCCTTGCCCTCAGCGTACCTGACCTCAGCCTCGCTGTCGGTGACGGCGCGCTTGATTTTGCGGACAACGGTGTCGATGTCGTCAAGAAGGAATATGCAGCCGTTGGGGTTGGGGTCTGATTTGCTCATTTTTGCGGTGGGAGTCTGAAGGCTCATTATCCGCGCCGATTCCTTGCCGATATATGCGTCGGGAATCGTGAATACATCGCCGTAAATCGAATTGAAACGGGTCGCGATATCGCGCGTTATTTCAAGATGCTGCCTCTGATCCTCGCCGACCGGCACGAGGTCGGCCTGATACAGAAGTATATCCGCCGCCATGAGAACCGGATAATCAAAAAGCCCGGCGTTTATATTGTTTTGGTGCTTTGCAGCCTTGTCCTTAAACTGCGTCATGCGGGAGAGCTCGCCCATCTGAGTGTAGCAGTTGAGTATCCAGCAAAGCTCCGCGTGAGCCGGAACGTGGCTTTGTATGAACATAAGGTTTTTCTTTTCGTCAAGACCGCAGGCAATGTACTGCGCAAGAAGCGAAACGGTATTTTTGCGAAGCTCTGCCGGAACCTGACGGACAGTGATGGTGTGCATATCCATCATGGCATATATGCAGTTATATTCATCCTGAAGATTTATCCAGTTTTTCAGCGCGCCGAGGTAGTTTCCCAATGTTATGGACGACGCTGAGGGCTGTATGCCCGAAAAAATAATCTTTTTTTCTTCCATTACAGATTCTCCTTCCGGTTATTCCGTTGACTTTATTACATCGGAAAGTATATTGATGCCTTTTTCTATGTTTTCATCCGAAGAGTTCGAGAAGTTCAGGCGGAAAGAGGAGCATTTCTCCGACTGATCAACCATGCAGGACGAGCCTGTCACGAAGGCAACCTTGCTTTCGACGCTCTTTTTGAAAAGCTCGTCCCCGTCGAAGCTGCCGGGCAGACTGCACCACAGGAAAAGACCGCCTTCCGGACGGGTGTAGCTGCAGTATTTCGGAAATACTTTGTCCATGCAGCTGAGCATGAGAGCGCTCTTATGCCCGTAAAGCTCGCAAGCCTTTTTTATGTGCGCGTCATAGTCGTGGCGCGTGACAAATTCATAGGCGATGAGCTGATTGAGAACGGGAGTGTGAACGTCCGTAACCTGCTTGCATACGACCATTTTTTCGAGAATTTCGCTTCTTGCGCTGAAGAAGCCCACTCTGAGCCCGGGGGAGAGCGTTTTTGAGAAGCTTCCCGCATAGATAACTCTTCCCTCCGTGTCCATGCTCTTTATTGCGGGAATATTTTCGCCGCGGTAGCGAAGCTCGCCGTAGGGGTTATCCTCAAGGATGAGGAAATCGTATTCGGAGGCGAGCGCGAGAAGGCGCTTCCTCTTTTCAAGGCTCATTGTTATGCCGGAGGGGTTCTGGAAGGTGGCAATGGTATAGACAAGCTTGATTTTTTGCTTCTTGAGGATTTCCTCCTCAAGATAGTCAAGATCCATGCCGTCGGGCTGCATATCCACTCCGAGCATTTTGGCATTGTAGCTTCTGAAACAGTTAAGACCGCCCACAAAGCTCGGGGACTCCACAACGATAACGTCGCCGTCGTTCACCAAAACCTTAGTAGTAAGGTCAATGACCTGCTGACCGCCGGTGGTGATGACAACGTCCTCGCTTTCCTTTATTATGCCCTGCTTTACAAGGCGGGCTTTTACAAAGCAGCGGAGAGGGTCGTAGCCCTCCGTAATACCGTACTGGAGAGCAAGATTGCCCTTTTCGCGGAAAATATCCGCCGCAATTACTTCAAGCTCCTTTTTCGGAAAAAGGTCGGGAGAAGGGGCGCCGCCGGCAAAGGAAATGATTGCGGGATCGGCAAGAAGCTTAAACGTGGCTCTTATTGCGCTGCCAGACAGGTCGGCAGCTCTTGATGCAAACAATTTATCCGACAAAATAAAGACCTCCAAGAAGTTTATATAAATTTATTATATAATACCATATTAAACTATGCAATGCAAATATTTTTTTGCCTGAG
>CAZIBK010000189.1:0-3417 GCA_964537125.1 uncultured Oscillospiraceae bacterium | reverse complement strand
GTTTTATCTTCTCTTTAAAAGACCTTTTTCCAAATCCTCGGCAGCCTGTTTTTTCATTACATAATGCATCTTTTTGCCCGTGGCGGTATGCGGCAATGAATCTACGATTCTGTACCATCTCGGCCGCTTGTACGCCGAAAGCATGGGGCTGTTGTTGCAAAACTCTATTACCTCTTCAATTGTAAGCGACGGATCCTTCGGCACGATATATGCCGCCACGCTCTGACCGCGGAGCTTGTCGGGAACAGCCGTAACTATAGAATCGGCTATTTTTTCAAACCCGTTTAATACTTCCTCAATCTGTGTGGGATAGATATTCTCGGCAGAGCAGACTATCATGTCGTCCTTTCTGCCGCTGACGGTTACATAACCGTTTTTGTCCCAATATCCCAAATCTCCCGTGTACATCCATCCCTTATAAAACTTCTTTTCCGTTTCCTCGGGATTATTATAGTAGCTGTAGGTTCCCTTT
The DNA here is from genome assembly GCA_964537125.1 of uncultured Oscillospiraceae bacterium. Taxonomy (GTDB): domain Bacteria; phylum Bacillota; class Clostridia; order UMGS1883; family UMGS1883; genus CAZIBK01. Next base: position 2,945 of record CAZIBK010000189.1, on the reverse strand, counting down.
GCGGGCGATTGGATTATTATTTCACCCACAGCCTTGTTGTCGCGCTCGACAATATCATCAGGCTCCGCTTTTCTGTTCTCATATACGCTGACTACTCTTACCTCATCGTCTATACAGCTTCCGCCGACAGTTCCTGCATATTCGGGAAGGTCATACGGACGCAGGAAGGAATTCCAGAAGGTTTCCGTGGTGCCGTATCCGTTAAATATATTTGGCGTAAGTACTTCGAGATATCTCATGCAGGCGGCCTTTTCAAAGGGAGCTCCCATCGTGACAAGACCCTTTAAGCGCGACAGATCGAAATGCTCCCTTTCCTGTATTCTTGAAAGCATCTCAAGAGACGACGGAGCGCCCATAAGGAATGTAACGCCGTACATTTCCGTCCATTCAAGCGCCTGTCTCGGCTGAAAGGAACGCGCTGTCACAACGCTTGCGCCGACATAAAAGCTCGGTCCGGGGCCTCCGCAATGGCAGCCGCCTCTGTGGAACCACGGCGTCATATTCATCGTCACATCAAAACAGTTCATCGGGTAATGCATTATAACGTCGTGCGCCGACAGCACATCGTTTATATCGTTTAACGGCACACTCTTCGGCAGCGCCGTCGTGCCGGAGGTACAAAGCCTCAGCACCTCATCATATATATGAGGCACAAAGTCAATCTCAGGATCGTCCTTCGGCATTCCCGAAACATATTCCTCATATGCAACCGCGCCCTCCGGTACGCCGCAGTCCTTTATATTGTCTGCCATAATTGCGCGCGTCACCTTGTGCTCCGCCATTTCCATCGCCTTCATGACGGTTTCGCGCACCTCAGGCGAAAATATAATAATCTTAGGCTTGTTATGATCTATCAGCGCCGCCGCCTCACCGGGAGAAAGATTGAAATTCGCCGGATTCAGTATTGCTCCTATTTTCCTCGGGCCGATATAGCTTATGGCAAACTCGGGGGTATTCATCAGCATGGTCATAACCACATCGTTCTTACCCACTCCGTCGCCCCTTAGCGCATATGCAAGCATATTTGCTTCCTCGTTAAGCTCGCGGTAGTTCCAACGCCTCCCGGTCTGCGGGTCAATTACAGCCGGTCTTTCCGCAAACCTTCTGACATTTCTCATAAACCCGTTGAGCCATGTATAACAGTGCTCGAAGGTATTTATAAACATCCTGTCGTCATACGTTCTGCTCATTTTCTTCCTCCAAATCGCATTATTTCAATGAGGGCTTTGCCCCGTCGTTCAACGCTTCGGCAGGGAGATTTTAGCTCCCGCCGAAAAAAGTAAGTGGCTCCGCCGCCTTAGCGGCGGGGACATCTGCATCCGTGTTATAATTTGAATTATATAATAGCGTTTCCTCTTTGTCAAGGAATAAGTAAATTTACAACAGCGTATTCCCGCCGCCGCCGTTATATTACCCAGTCCCAGAAACCGTCCTCGCCTTCGGCTGTTTTTCCCCTGTTGTATTCAAGCTCGGGGCTTTTTGCGCTTACCTTCATTCCCGATGAAATTGACCTCACTATAAACGCGTTGCCGCCAACCGTTACATTATCTCCTATAACGGTATCGCCTCCGAGGATAGAAGTGTTTGAATATATAGTCACGTTATTTCCGATGGTCGGATGCCTCTTTACGCCTCTGAGCTTCTGCCCGTGCCTTGTGGAAAGCGCGCCGAGGGTCACACCCTGATATATCTTCACATTGTCGCCTATAGTTGTGGTGCTTCCGATAACGATTCCCGTTCCGTGGTCTATGAAGAAATACTTTCCTATTGTAGCCAAAGGATGAATATCGATTCCCGTCACGCTGTGGGCATATTCCGACATTATCCTCGGAATCAGCGGCACATTGAGCACAGCCAACTCATGGGCAATGCGGTATATCGTAATGGCATACAGTCCCGGATACGAAAAAATTACTTCCTCAGTGCTTGAAGCCGCCGGATCGCCGTCAACCGCCGCCTGAACATCGGTAAAAAGCGTCTCGCGTATCTGAGGTATTTTCCCCAAGAATATCTCCACAATTTCCTCCGCTCTCTTGTTTATATCGGAGGCAGGGCATCCCGAGCAAAGCTCCTCTCCGCCGAGAGCTTTTGCCACCTGCTTTTTGAGGTTGTACTGAATGTACTCGATGCGGCTTCCGAGTATATATTTGGCATATTCGCTGCTGACCTTGTTTTCATCAAAAAAACCGGGGAAAAGTATCTTTCTTATCTCTTCCGCTATTCTTATAAGAACATCTTTGTTTAATGTGTTTTCCGCGTCAAGGCGTACCGTAATATCATGCTTTTTATAGCTTTCAAGGATGTCTTCCACCAATGCTTCGGTTCTGTTGTCTTTTTCAAAGCTCATCAGTATTCACTCCTTTTAAATCATTACTATTATTATATTATATGCGCAAAGTAAATTTGTCAAGTATGCAAAAACACCGTTCAAACCGAACGGTGCTCTGCTAAGCCTTTATCACTTTACTGCGTCCTTCAATGCTTTTCCTGCCTTAAACGCGGGAACGGTGCACGCCGCAATTTCAATAGACTCACCTGTTGCGGGATTCTTTCCGACGCGTGCAGCTCTTTCTCTTGTCTCGAATGTACCAAAACCTACAAGAGAAACCTTGTCGCCTGCCTTAAGCGCTTCTGTTACTGCCTCAACCGTTGCGGAAAGGGCAGCCTCGGAGTCCTTTTTGGACAGTCCGCTCTTTTCTGCAATTGCAGCAACCAATTCTGTCTTATTCATAAATTTTTCACCTCCGGATCTGTTTATTATAACCGCGCGTAAACGCAATTAATTTCAAGCGTCCCAAGAAACCTATAAACCTGACGCAAGTTGTATTATAACACACTTCCCGCCCGCATTTCAATAGCTTTCTATAAAAATTTATCTTATTTGGGCGAATTTTTTCTCTTTAAAGGCTCATTGCAAGTCCATTTTGCGCAAAAAGGAAAGATTT
>CAZIBK010000188.1:0-3425 GCA_964537125.1 uncultured Oscillospiraceae bacterium | reverse complement strand
GCAATCTGTCGCAAGCTCCATTTCAAGCAAGCTTGATGGAGCGTTGCTCCGATTTAAATCTCTTGTCATTCCTTGCCCTGCGGCAAGAGATTGAATTTAATTCCTGTTTGTTGTCGCGGCAGGGCGGCGGAATGGAGATCATTATGAATAAGAATAAGAAAAAAGCCATCATTTTTATTTCAAGCGTGCTGCTGATTTTCGCGTCCACGGTAATAGTGTCGAAAGCTGCGGAAATTGAGATTCTTGCTCCTTCTGACAGTGAAGTGCAGATTGCGCCGACACGGGACTTTTACGTTGTAGGCGCAATAAAGCGTACAGACAGTGCGGAAAAAGAGCCGTTGAATATCAAAGTGGAGCTTTCGGATGAGAACGGTAATGTCATACGTTCAATTGTAAGCAATGTTGAAAATAACGGAATTACCTCCAACCAATACATTTTGACCGATTATGAGGGCAGTGTTATAAGCGGTGATTCAAAGGGAATCAATCTTTATACCTATCCTCCGGCAGACGCTGCTTATGACGGCTGGGAACGCGACAGCATCCGGCTCCCGTCTAAAAAAATCGTTGTAAGAGACGGCTATTTCGCGGCAATAATTTACGGCGGAGCAAGTAAAAACTACGAATTGAATTATATAGATGAGCATGAAGCGGCGCTTAAAGACATAACGGAGGGAGAATACACACTCACCGTTACAGCTCTGAACAAGGACAATGACGAGGTGTGCTCTGCCGAAAAGACAATAAATGTGGGAAGCAGCGCTTCAAGACTCATATATAATCTATCGGCTGCGGACAAGAACGATATACAAAGCTTTGCCGAAGCGACAGATTCTGTTATATCAAATTCAATAGTCGGATACTGGCATCCGTATGATTTTGTATCCGCTCCGTCAAGCTTCTCATATATATTAACTACGAGACTGCTGTATAATTTAATGGCTGAGTTCGGGGAAACTGATAAAGTGAAGCTGCTTTTATACGCTGTGGATATAGGCGACAGAGTTATGAATCTCAGCATAGGAAGTGCGGCATCGCCCGATTCCACGGCAAGGATAAGCTGTTTTTATTACGATATAGGCGAGCCTTCAGTAACCTTTGATTTTGCGGGAAATAAGCTTACAAAAAAGGGTGAGCTCGCGGAAGCGGAGGACAGCGTCTTTGTCAAGCTCCTTAGGGCGGAAACATATTATGATGAAATTACTCATGCCGATTTCAATCCCGATGACGGCGTTGTATTGACAAGTAACTGTGAGACGGTATTTTCGGGCGTATATTCACCGATAAACCTTTCGGCGTCGCGTAAGGATGGCGGGACATATGCAATAACAGACCGCTGCACAAATATTAAAGTAATGATATCCGACAAAAAGAACAATATTTTGTATGAAACTGAATGCGAGCCTTTTATAAAAAGACAGTATGACGATGAGACGAGCTTTTCTTCACACTATGAATTTAAATTTTCCGTTGAAGCGGATGAGACAATGATATCGGATGATTGCTCTCTTACGGTAATGCTGATGGATTCGGATAAAAAGGTGATTTGCAGTGAAACCGTAAGCTGCGCTGTAAAGAAGCAGGGGGATTTTTTTGCCGAATACAGCGATTCGTACTGGGGGAAAAGCTTCTGTGACGAGGTAAATCTGTTTGGCGTATCGCCGTCGGGAGAAGCAATAGAACCCGACGAGGCAATACTGCGCGGCGACTTTGCCGCTATGATAAACAGCATTTTCGGCTTCGCGGAGAAAGGCAGAGCGGACTTTACCGATATTGATGAATCCGACGCCTATTATAACGAGGTATTGACCGCTCGGGCGGCAGGATATATGTCGGGAGACGAACAGTCGAGGATAAAAGCTCACGACCCCATAACCCGCGAGGAAGCGATAATAGTTTTATCACGCATAAGCGGGGCGGAACAGGGCGATTTTGAAACAGACTTCAAGGACAGTGACGATATATCCTTCTGGGCGGCGGACGAGGTAAATTTAATGTGCTCTACGGGGATTATAACAGGGTTTGACGGCTATCTTAATCCGCATGAAAACATTACCGCGGCGGAAGCGGCAGCGCTTATCTGCAAAACCGTGGCATGGATGTATCGGGGAGAGGATTACTCTCCCGAAGCAATTGCTCCGTCCGTATCTTTGCCGAAGTTTGATTCTGAGGAGCTGTCGGAGGTTGAGATAGGCGATATCACGGAGGCGGAAGAGGTTGACCGCGCCGAGCTTGAAAGCTTTATTACGAATAATCTGGTGGTCTTGGATTCGCTTAAGGACTACATCCTGACGTCTTGCCCCGACGGCATATATGTGAAAAAAGTGGGAACGGGATTAGAGGTGCGCGACTACAGGCTCGGATTGAACAGTGCATTGTCGTCTGACGCTGTAAGGATTTTGACGGAGCTTTCAACAAGATATCCGTCCTTCACAGTAAAATATAATCCCGCTTCGGAAGATGTAATTTCTTTTGCATTTGCCAATGATGAAAACAACAAGGAATTCGGAATAGCATTTTCTGTTTCGGGTGAATCTCAGAATAAAGAATTGGAATCAATTTTCGGAAATTGGTATTACTTTAACATAAAGTAGGGGAAAGTGAATGCTTAAAAAAATTTGGAAAACGATTGAACTCATTTCCAAAACGATAAGTGAAGACAACATAATGCTGTACAGCGCCCAGACATCGTTTTTTATGATTATTTCCGCAATTCCTTTTATAATGCTTATATTTATGCTTGCGGGAAAGTTTATAACGGTGTCGGATGCGGATATAATCCGGTTTTTAGATTCCTCTGTGCCGAAAAGCGTTTCGCCGATGCTGGAGTTCATTCTGGAGGAAATACTTAACAAAAAAATGGTGCCCTCAATCTCGCTTTCCGTACTCACTCTTCTTTGGACGGCTTCAAGAAGCGTTGTAGCGGTTGAAAAGGGTCTGGACAGCGTATATCATTCGCCTAAGAAAAGGGGATTTATTGCGATAAATGCCTATGGGCTGTTTTATACCTTCGCATTTCTCGTTATAATAGTTTTTTCGCTTGTGATTATGGTGTTCGGAAATTCCATAGCTTCGATGGTGTCGGAGGCGTTTCCGCCGGTGAAAGAGTTTATAGATTCTTTATTATCGGCAAGAGCTTTTATATCAATAGTGATATTGACGGCTTTTTTCACTTGCGCATATAAGTTTATTCCGGCAAAGCCGCTGAAATTAAAAAAACAACTGCCGGGAGCAATTTTTTCGGCAAGCGGATGGATGATTTTTTCCTTGATATTTTCTGTTTATATAGACAACTTTTCAAACAAGTCCTATGTTTACGGCAGCCTGACGGCGCTGATAATCATGATGCTGTGGATATATTTTTGTATGATAATTATGTTTATAGGCGGAGAAATCAACTATTTTCTTGGGAAGGACGATTGACA
>CAZIBK010000187.1:0-3429 GCA_964537125.1 uncultured Oscillospiraceae bacterium | reverse complement strand
AAAAGCTCGAAAACAACGGCGTATTTTACGCAAACGCCACCTTTATAAAGACGGCGGAGGAAAATATCGGCTACTACACGGGTAAAACGTATTCGTATAAAACATATATTAACCGCGACAAGTATATTTACGACACTACCGCGAGGTATGAAATGCACGGCGACTTAAAGCCGTGGAGTATGTATGATGAGGCAAACGGCATATTCTACCTGAGAAGCGAGGCGGCAGCTTACGTTTCGGACAATTTCTACGGCGATTCGATAAGCTCTCAGTGGTGGACAAATTTCCCGTGGAAGGCTAACCATCCGACAAACGATTCCTATAACTTCTCCGCGCTCATCACGGAAAAGAACGTTATTGTGGAAAACGGCGAGCTCCTGCTGAAGGCGACAAAGGTGAGCGGATGGCCCACGAACGGCGACGGCAGCACAGGTATAGATTACAACGGCTCCTACGGAAAGAATTGGATAAGGTGGCAGGGCTATGTCGGCGTTGTCAGCATACAGAACAAGGTCTACAACAAGCAGTGCTATATCGAGGGCAGCTTCAAGCAGCCCGACAGCCCGATAGGCTATTGGAACGCCTTCTGGCTCAACGGGCGCGATTCATGGCCGCCGGAGACGGATATTTTCGAGTTCCTTTCCTCGAAATACGGGCATAAGGCATGGAATACGGCGATTCATTACAACGAATCAAATTCCTCTATTTTAGGCAAGCAGACCTCCTCCACCGACCTGACAGACGGCTATCACACGTTTGCGCTTGACTGGGGCTACGACTATATGAAGTTTTATCTTGACGGCAAGATTTATACGCGTGTTCAGCCGAGCAGCACGACAAACGCCACGGCGCTGAACTATCAGAAGAATCTCCGGCTTATCATGAACACGGGCATCGGCGGCTGGGAGGCGGAGCCTGACGACACTATGGTTTGGGACGATGGTCTGCGCTGCAAATATATCCGCTCGTTCCAGTATTAAAAGGAGAAAACCAATGCCATTTAAAAAGGATTTTGCATGGGGGACGGCAACCGCGTCATACCAGGTTGAAGGCGGCGCCTTTGAGGACGGAAAGGGGCGCAGCATTTGGGACGTTATAACACGGAAGGATAATTACTCCTTTCAAGGGCAGAACGGGGATACGGCGTGCGATTCCTATCACCGATACAAGGAGGATGCGGCGCTGATGAAGGATATCGGCGCGTCGGCGTACCGTTTCAGCGTCAGCTGGCCCCGCGTAATGCCCGAAGGACGCGGCGCGGTGAACGAAAAAGGGCTTGACTATTACGACGCGCTTGTTGACGAGCTTCTTGATAAGGGCATTGAGCCTTATCTTACGCTGTATCACTGGGATATGCCCTATGAGATTTACAAGCGCGGCGGATGGCTCAATCCCGAAACGGCAAAATATTTCGGCGAATATACCGAGGCTGTGACGGCGAGGCTCGGCGACAGGGTAAAGCACTTCTTCACAATAAACGAGCCTCAGTGCGTCATAGGCGCCGGATATGTAAGCGGCGATCATGCGCCGAATCTCCGCGTTTCGACAGAGGAGGCGCTGCTCGGCATACACAATACGCTTCTCGCCCACGGCACGGCGGCGAGGGTCATACGCGCGAATGTCAAAGGGGCGAAGGTCGGCTTTGCGCCGATCGGCGGAGTGTGCCATCCCGCGGAGCCGACGAAAGAATGTATCGAGGCGGCAAGGCGCGAAATGTTTTCCGCGGGAAACGAGCCCTGGTGGTCAAACACCGCGTGGTCGGAGCCGATAATAAACGGAAAGTATCCCGACGATATGGTTGAAAAATTCGGCGGCAGGATGCCCTTTTTAAACGACGATATGTCTCTGATTCACACAGGGCTTGACTTTTACGCCTTTAACACATATCAGAGCGACCCCGTTGCCGTGGACGGAAACGGCAGGGCGTACCGTCCGAAGCGGAAGGACGGCTTTGCGCGCACAGCCATGAACTGGCCCGTTGAGCAGGATTGCCTCTATTGGGGCGCAAAGTTCTTTTACGAAAGGTACGGCTTGCCGGTGATTGTTTCGGAAAACGGCATGAGCAGTCACGACTGGATATGCCTTGACGGAAAGGTTCACGATTCCTATCGCTGCGACTATCTGCGGCGGCACATAGGCGCTCTTTTAAGAGCGGCGGACGAGGGCGTGGAGGTTGACGGCTATTTCCTCTGGTCTCTTCTCGATAATTTTGAGTGGCGGCAGGGCTATAACGAGCGCTTTGGAATAGTGTTTGTGGATTTTGACACAAAAGAACGCACAAAAAAGGACAGCGCATTTGTGTATAGTGACATAATTGCTTCAAACGGCGAAATTTTAAGAAAAAACTATTGACGGAACAAACCAAAAATGTTAGTATAGCTACGATTTCTTTTTTTTGAAGAGGTCAGAATAATCGTAAGCTATAAGCTTTGAAAGGCGAGTGAATGATTATGAATAATCCTTCATCGGATACATTTTTATTCGTTCATTTTATCGACAAGAAGCGTAACACCGAGCTTTCGGAGCAGATATATTTTTCGGTAAGCCTCGACGGTCTTAATTGGCGTACGCTCAACAGCGGAAATCCTGTGATTATATCGCAGGTCGGTGAACGCGGCATCCGCGACCCGTTTATTTTAAGAAGCAAGGACGGCGGCAAATTTTACATCATAGGCACAGATCTTAACATACATCTTCGCCCCGATTCTTGGAAAACCTGTACCAAAAACGGCAGCCATGATATTCTCGTTTGGGAATCGGAGGATCTTGTCAATTGGTCCGATGTGAGAGTGTGCCGCGTTGCGCCCGAGGACGCGGGCTGCGTGTGGGCTCCCGAAGCTATTTATGACAAAAAGCAGGACAATTACATGGTTTTCTGGGCGTCAAAGACGGAACACGGCAAAGGCAAGCACAAGATATTCCAATCCAGAACAAAGGACTTCAAAACCTTCACTCCCGCGGAGCTTTATATAGAGCGCGACAACGACGTTATCGACACCGATATCGTTGAATGTGACGGAATGTATTACCGCTTTTCAAAGGATGAAACGAGCAAGTGCATCCTTGTTGAAAAGTGCGACTCCTTGGACGGCGAATTTCAGGTTATATCGACGAACCTTTGTACTGTTTTCGGAGTTGAGGGACCTCAGTGCTTCCGCCTCCGCGACGGCAGATGGTGCCTTCTTCTTGACGAGTACCGCGCAAATAACGGCTACGCCGCCTATGTTACGGACGATCTTGACGGCGGAATATTCGTTAAGCGCACGGAGGATTTCCACACCTCGGTCAAGTTCCGCCACGGCGGAGTTATCTCGATCTCAAGGGAAGAATACGACAGGCTTGTTGAAACTTACGGCTCTGTGGCGGTTGCGAGAAACGCCGGCTGATTTAAGGAAATTAAAAAATCCGAGGCAAATAAGCCTCGGATTT
>CAZIBK010000186.1:0-3462 GCA_964537125.1 uncultured Oscillospiraceae bacterium | reverse complement strand
AATTTTTATACTTTAAGAGTTTGACATACAGGCAGAGAACTTCCGGTATGCTTCGGAAAGCTTCGTCATGTCGGCAGGGTCTGTTTTAACCCAGCCGCGTGTTTCCATTTCGGAGAAGAGCTGGCTTGTTATATCGCTTTCCTCACGAGCGATGGAAAGAAAATCCATTTTGAGATTGGGATTTACACATTCGTCCGAAAAAATATAGTAATTCCTGCCGATGAGCTTCTGCCCTGAAATGGAGTCGCTCATCATATCTTTTTCTGTAAGCTGCTGCATTGCAACCGTCCTTTCTTTATTTGAGGTAGCCGAGAAGTGTGTTAAAGTGCTTCTGATGAGTGTCGGCAATGGAAGTACACTTTGTTTTAAGCGCGTTATCGGTACACTGCTCCGCGAACGAGCGGTACTTCTTGACGAGTATTTCCTCACCGGCAAGCTGGTCTTCAAGTGCGGAAAGCTCCTTTGATGTTAGGTTAGGCATATTTATTTCCTCCTTTGAGATTTTTCACTTGTATTTTGTGCGGAAGACGATTTAATATTCATATTCGCAGAAATTTTTTGAATCGGTATCGGCGCAGATAATCATGTAGCCGTCGCGGAGAACGGAAAATCCCGCAAGATTATGGAAGGGATGCGGCTCGTTTTTTATATCGCATTCAATGGCAACGGCAACCCTGTTATCCTTTTCGCCGTAAAAATATTTTCCGTGAAGGAGAAATGAATTATAAAATGAACGGTGGCTCAGTATATAGCGTATGGAAAGAGAGTCGGACGGAAAGCTTCGGTCGGTGATTTTGCGCCAGGAATAGCCGTCGTTGAAGGAGAGTATTTTGTCGGGAGAAGGCTCGTTATTTTGGATTATTTCGCCGCGGGGTTCCTTCGGCTCATCTTTGGGAGCCGTTTCCCCGCGGACTTCCTTTTCCGCAGAGCTTTCTTCTTCCTCGGAAATAAAACGGCCGTAGAACATCTGTCTGCCGCTCTGGGTGATGAGGATTCCGTTATAGCCCGAGGTATCGACATTTTTTTCAATAGAACCGTTTACGAGATTGCCCAGCTCGAGACTTTCGGCTTTACCGGTAAGCCATGCTTTAAGGCATCCGGCTATACCGTAGGCTTTTATCGAAACGCCGGTGTCCGTGACCGATGCACGGCAGGCGCCCAATGAATGTATGGATTTTAATTCGATTTCTTTTCTTATCATTATTATCACGCTCCTTGTATATACTATGAAAAGAGCGCCGAAAAAATTTCCGATACAGTGAAAAAATGAGATAATAAAAGAAAACAAAAGAAAACAAAAGCAAATTAAAGAAAATAACGCATTTTATCCCAAATTCGAGAGTTGAAATTCATATGATTTGTGTTATTATTCATTTGTTAGCACTCGATGGGCATGAGTGCTAACAAATAAGAGTGATAAAAATTTTTAGGAGGTTATATAAGATGATTATTAAACCATTGGCAGACAGAGTTGTTGTAAAAATGGCTGAGGCGGAGGAGAGCACCACAAAGAGCGGTATCGTCCTTACCGGAAGCGCAAAGGAAAAGCCGCAGTACGCGGACGTCGTAGCCGTAGGTCCCGGCGGAGTGGTTGACGGAAAGGAAATCGTGATGGAAGTTAATGTGGGAGACAAGGTAATTCTTTCACAGTATGCCGGCACGGAGGTAAAAATTGACGGCGTGGAATACAAGATTGTCCGTCAGAGCGACATTCTCGCAAAAATTGACTGAATTTAAGAATAGGAGAGATTTAAAATGGCTAAGGAAATTATATTCGGAGAAGACGCCAGAAAGGCGCTTGAACGCGGTGTGAATCAGCTTGCGGATACAGTTAAGGTAACGCTCGGCCCCAAGGGCAGAAACGTTGTGCTTGATAAGAAGTTCGGCGCTCCCCTCATCACAAACGACGGTGTAACTATCGCAAAGGAAATAGAGCTTGAGGATCCCTATGAGAACATGGGTGCGCAGCTTATTAAGGAGGTTGCCTCAAAGACAAACGATATTGCCGGCGACGGCACCACAACGGCTACGCTTCTTGCACAGGCGCTTGTTCGCGAGGGCTTGAAAAATGTTGCCGCAGGCGCTAACCCGATGGTTGTAAAGAAGGGTATTCAGCTTGCTGTTGATACGACTGTTGAAAGCATCAAGGCTGACAGCGAAAAGATAAAGGGCAAGAATGATATTGCCCGTGTAGCGGCTATTTCCGCATCGGACGAAAATATCGGACAGCTCATTGCGGACGCTATGGAAGAGGTATCGGCTGACGGCGTTATCACGGTAGAGGAATCCAAGACGTCCAAGACAGAGAAGGAAGTCGTTCAGGGTATGCAGTTTGACCGCGGATACCTTTCTCCCTATATGGTAACGGATACGGATAAGATGGAGGCGGTTCTTGATGATCCCTACATCCTTATTACCGACAAGAAGATTTCAAACATTCAGGAAATACTTCCCCTTCTTGAGCAGATTGTTCAGCAGGGCGCAAAGCTTCTTATCATTGCGGAGGATATCGAGGGTGAAGCTCTCACAACGCTTGTTGTCAACAAGCTTCGCGGAACGTTTACATGCGTAGGCGTAAAGGCTCCCGGCTTCGGCGACAGAAGAAAAGCTATGCTTCAGGATATCGCAATCCTTACAGGCGGTACGGTTATCTGCGACGAGCTCGGTCTTGAGCTTAAGGAAACGACATTCGATCAGCTCGGACGCGCGCATCAAGTAAAGGTGACGAAGGAAAACACAGTTATAGTTGACGGTTACGGCTCTGCAGAAGAGGTTTCCGACAGAGTAAATCAGATAAGAAAGGAATATGGCGAATCCACAAGCGAATTTGATAAGGAAAAGCTTCAGGAGCGTCTTGCAAAGCTTGCCGGCGGCGTTGCGGTTATCAAGGTCGGCGCAGCTACAGAGACAGAAATGAAGGAAATGAAGCTCAGAATAGAGGACGCTCTCGCGGCTACAAAGGCTGCGGTAGAGGAAGGTATAGTTGCCGGAGGCGGCACAGCATATATTAACGCAACAAAGAAGATTGCCGCACTGGCAGACTCGCTTGAGGGCGACGAAAAGACGGGCGCAAAGATAGTTCTCAAGGCTCTTGAAGAACCCCTTAAGCAGATATGCAGAAACGCAGGCGTTGAGGGCGCGGTAGTTGTGGAAGCTGTTAAGAACGCCGAACCCGGAACAGGATACGACGCACTCAAAGGCGAGTATGTAAACATGATCGAGGAAGGCATAGTTGACCCTGCCAAGGTTACGAGAAGCGCGCTTCAGAACGCGGCTTCCGTTGCGGCAATGGTACTCACGACAGAGAGCCTTGTTGCGGATAAGCCCAAGGAGGCGGACGCAGCCGCTGCGGCTGCACAGGCGGCTCAAATGGGCGGAGAAATGTACTGATAAACGGAATACGGAACAGGCGTTCGGGCATTTTGTCCGGACGCCTGTTTTTTATTTAAATTTGGCTAAAAA
>CAZIBK010000185.1:1522-3480 GCA_964537125.1 uncultured Oscillospiraceae bacterium | reverse complement strand
TTTGACGGATTTTATTTTAAAATACTTCAAATTTAAGGTTTTTCGACAGTCTGACGTTGTTGTATTTTTTTAAAATTAAGTATTGACAAAGGAGCGCAATAGTGGTATTATCCTTTTAACATCTTAATACATATAAAACTTATAGGTATTTAGTAAAATAAAGAAAGGAGGAAGAGCTGTGCCGGATATGGAGTTTATGGCAAAGTATGCTCCGCTGTATGTCGAAGCGGCGAAGGTCACCGTAAAGATAGCCTTTTTCGGGATAATCTTTTCGTTTATTGTCGGATTTATCTGTTCATTCATATTATATTACCGTGTTCCGGTGCTCAGAAGAATAGTTTCGGTATATACGGCGCTGAGCCACAATACGCCGCTTTTGGTACAGCTTTTCTTCCTCTATTTCGGATTGCCTAAGATAGGAATAATCCTGAGCTCTGAAACGTGCGCGATAATAGGGCTTACATTTTTGGGCGGGAGCTATATGTCAGAGTCGATGAGAAGCGGTCTTGAAGCTGTCGAAAAGGTGCAGACGGAGTCCGCATTAAGCCTCGGCTTCGGCGCTTTCGGCGCTATGAAGGAGGTCGTTTTTCCTCAGGCGATAAGCGTATCGGTGCCTGCGCTCTGCGCAAACGTGGTGTTCCTTATAAAGGAAACATCTGTTGTAAGCGCAATCGCCCTCGCGGATTTGATGTATGTCGCAAAGGATTTGATCGGATTGTATTATCAGACGGAGGAAACGCTCATAATGCTGGTAATCGGGTATCTGGTAATACTTCTCCCGATATCGATAGCGGCTTCGATTCTGGAAAGGAGGGTCCGCTATGCAGGATTTGGGGATCAGCATACTGTTTAAAGGCAAAAATTTTTTAAGACTTTTGGGCGGACTGTGGGTGACGGTGAGGATAAGCCTTATCGCGGCGCTGCTGTCAATACCGCTGGGAGTTCTTTTCGGAATGTTCATGACGGTGAAAAACCCGATAACGAAAGCTGTAAGCCGTATATACCTTGATTTTGTAAGGATAATGCCTCAGCTTGTGCTTTTGTTCATAGTATATTTCGGCGCGACGAGGGCATTCGGATGGAACCTTTCCTCCGAGCTGAGCGCGATAATCGTTTTTACCTTTTGGGGAACAGCCGAGATTGGCGATTTGGTGCGCGGGGCGCTTATAAGCATACCGAAGCATCAGTACGACAGCGCGGCGGCGCTCGGAATGACGAGGATGCAGACATTTGTTTTTGTAATAATACCTCAGACGGTACGCCGTCTGATACCGCTTGTGATAAATCTTGTAACGAGAATGATACAGACTACGAACCTTGTATATATAATCGGTATGGTCGAGGTGTTGAAGGTCGGTCAGCAGATAATAGACGCGAACCGCTTTGAATATCCGACGGCGGCGCTGTGGATATACGGAGTGATATTTGTATTGTACTTCGCAGTTTGCGGCACGGTATCGTTTATGGCTAAGAGGCTGGAGAAGCGGTGGAAGTGATACAGGACTTTCCGGCGGATTTGTGGCAGAAAGGCTGTGGAATTTGGCATGGAAAATACGGTTAGCCTTGAGATAAAAGGCTTGGTAAAAAAATTCGGCTCGGAAACGGTGCTTGACGGGATAGATATTTCAGTACACAAGGGCGAGGTACTCGTCGTTTTGGGACCGTCGGGCTGCGGAAAGAGTACTCTTTTGAGATGTATAAACGCCCTTGAACCTCTTAACGGGGGAAGCGTGAAGCTTGACGGCGAGATAGTAGACGCAAAAAGCAAGAACCTCAGTCAGCTGCGGCAGAAGATAGGCATGGTATTTCAGAGCTACGACCTTTTTCCGCACAAGACGATAATCGATAACATAATCCTTGCGCCGATGAAGGTACAGAAGCGAAAGAAAACAGAGGCAAAGGCAGAAGCGGAGCAGCTTTTGAAGCGCGTAGGGCTTTGGGAAAAGCGAAACGCATAT
>CAZIBK010000185.1:0-1422 GCA_964537125.1 uncultured Oscillospiraceae bacterium | reverse complement strand
AGAAGCGGAGCAGCTTTTGAAGCGCGTAGGGCTTTGGGAAAAGCGAAACGCATATCCAAGACAGCTCTCGGGAGGGCAGAAGCAGCGAGCCGCGATAGTCAGGGCGCTTTGTATGCACCCTGAGATAATGCTTTTCGACGAGGTGACGGCGGCGCTTGACCCCGAGATGGTAAGAGAGGTTCTCGATGTAATGCTTGAACTGGCGAAGGGCGGCATGACGATGATAATAGTTACTCACGAGATGAAGTTCGCCGAAGCCATAGCCGACAGAGTAATTTTCATCGATAACGGAAAAATCGTTGAGGAGTCAAAGCCGGAGGAGTTCTTCAAAAATCCTAAGACTGACAGGGCGAAGGAGTTTCTCAATACATTTACGTTTGAAAAACGCGAACACTGATTATTTCGCGGCAAAAGCCGCTGATAATAAAAAAACAAGAAAGAAGGAGATTTTTATGAATCTTATCAAAAAGGCATTGTACTTAGGAATTTCCGCGGTTCTCGCCGCGACCTTGCTTGCAGGCTGCGGAAACGAAACAACAACCGTTCCGAACGAGACCGCAACGGAGAGCGCCGAAGGTGCAAATACCGCATCCTACCGCACGCTTGATGAAATCAAGGAAAGCGGAAAAATCGTTATAGGCGTATTCAGCGACAAGGCGCCTTTCGGTTATGTTGACGAAAACGGCGAATATCAGGGCTATGACGTTTATTTCGCGGAGCGTCTGGCGCAGGATCTCGGCGTTGAGGTTGAGTATGTTGCGACAGACCCGGCAAGCCGTGTTGAATACGCGGCGACAGGCAAGGTTGATATAATTCTTGCCAACTTCACGGTTACTGAGGAACGCGCTCAGCAGGTAGACTTTGCGCTTCCCTACATGAAGGTCGCTCTCGGCGTAGTTTCGCCCGATTCCGCTGTTATAACGGATGTTGAAGACTTAAAGGGCAAGACGCTTATAGTGGCAAAGGGTACGACGGCTGAAACATATTTCGAGAAGAACTATCCGGAAGTAAACCTTCTGAAGTATGACCAGTATGCGGACGCTTACAACGCTCTTATCGACGGACGCGGCGACGCGCTTTCCACAGATAACACAGAGGTGCTTGCATGGGCGCTTACGAACCCCGGATTTACGGTAGGCGTGGATTCTCTCGGCGATATCGACACAATCGCTCCCGCTGTTCAAAAGGGCAATGAAACGCTTTTGAATTGGATTAACGATGAAATTGTATCCCTCGCTGACGAAAGCTTCTTCCATGCAGACTATGCGGAAACGCTCGCTCCCGTTTACGGAGACGCGGCAGATCCGGATTCCCTCGTTGTTGAAGGCGGAGTTGTTGAATAAGGCTTACTCGTAACGGTAAAATAAAGAAGAGGCAAAAACCAAAATGCGTTTTTGCCTCTTCTTTTACTCTTCGATAATT
>CAZIBK010000184.1:1302-3496 GCA_964537125.1 uncultured Oscillospiraceae bacterium | reverse complement strand
AGGTTGGCAGCAATCACAGGGGCTGTCCCTCATGCACTCTTTATAGGATGATTTATTTATATCACACCGTATCCGAAAAGTCAATCACTTTTTTCGGATTTTTACGATTTATTTCATTATATTTATTTATTGACCGAAAGCTTTTTTTGTAGTATAATAACAACACAAAGATTTTATCGTTATGAAATTTTTGCCGAGGCAAGCCTTACCGATGGCGAAGAAGCAGGACTTTATCTTACGGCTGTCGGACGAAAAGCAAAGGAAAGGGAGGTTTCGGAAGGGCTGTTTAATCTCCGCAATGAAGCCGTGTGACTGACCATGAAAACAAAATATAAAGTTATTTTAGCGCTTATTGTCGCGGTCGGCATTGCAGTGAGCATAAAAAGCTGCGTTGACCGTGAAGAGCCCGACCTTACGATAGCGTATGTGGGGCATGATTTTGTGAATATGACGCTCTTTGAGGAAAACCGCGGAGAGCTTGAGGAAATCATCGGCGACGTTGACGGAAACGGGAAAGCCGTATGCGAGATGGTTGAGATATCCTTTAACGAAAATCTCTCCACGGCGGATTTGTCAAACGCGCGGCAAAAGCTGGCAAATGCCGTAGGGCAGGGCAGCGCGAGGGTATATATTATGGAAAAAAGCTTTGTTGAGGATAACAAGGACAATGAAGTTTTTGCCGACCTTTCGTATCTGTCGGGCGACGGAATTACAAATTCGGAGGGAGAAACAGTCGGAATTGATGTTTCGGGCAGCGAAATTCCGGCAATGCTCGGTATAGAAAATACACAGGAGCTGTATCTCGCGGTGAGGAAGGTCAGCGAAATGGATCATGTGTGGGATAAAAATATAGATGAAACCGACGCTGCGGCAAGGCGTGCGGCGGAGTATATTTTGAATTAAACGCTATGCGTTTATGTATAAACAAGAAAAGAGGTATAAGCTATGGCAGCATCAGAAGCAGCTACAACAGCGGCTACAACGGGCGGCTTGGGCGGAGGCATGGGAATGACTATATTCTATATCGTGATAATGATAGCGATATTCTATTTCCTCCTTATCCGTCCCCAGAAAAAGCGCGAAAAACAGACAAGAAATATGCTCAATGAGATGCGCACGGGTGACGAAATCGTCACTATCGGCGGTATCATGGGCAAAATCATCAGCATTAAGGACGACACGGTTCTGATTGAAACAGGCGCAGACAGAACAAAGATACGCTTTGAAAAGAGCGCCGTAAAGACTGTCCTTACGGTTCACGACGATGAGGAAGAGGAAGAAGAGGAAGAGGAAGAATAAAGCGCTGCGAGAGACGGAGTTCTGTCCGCCTCTCGTTTTAGGTTGATGAAGGAGAGAAAAATATGGAGAGCTTCGGGCAAAGGATTAGGCGTTTGCGCGAAAATACGGGCTTGAGCAGTGAAAGCATGGCGGCGCTTCTCGGTCTGAGCGAATCGGCGTTGTACAGCTATGAAACGAATTATTCCCAGCCGTCCGCAAAGACTTTGTCCCGTATCGCGCAGATATTCGGCGTAAGCGAGTCGTATGTGGCTCTCCTGACGGAGGATCCGTTGGTTTGCGAGGATTCGTCGGTAAAGGAAATATATGTGGCAGACTGCGTGCGCGCAGGAAGCGGAATGATAATGAAAAGCGACATTGTCGGGACGGTTTTTATGGCAAGGGAGGACGCTCGCGGAAAGGAGCATTATGCCCTTGTAATGCCCGATAATTCCCTTATAAAGGCACGGGTGCAGAAGGGCGACATTCTCATAGTGCGCCGTCAGAACCATGCGTCGGACGGTGATATGGTTGTCGCGCTGGTGGGCGACAATCCTGCCATTGTGCGAAGGTATTCGAGAAAGGGAAACATTGTAACCCTGACGCCGGAGACGTCCTCCCCGGAATATAAGGCAATAAAGGTTGATATAACCGAGACGACTTTCATCATATCAGGGAAGGTAATCGAGGTGCGAATGAAAAATATATAACCTATGTGCGGATGTTCCCCGCGGATATCGTTCGGCGGCTCGGCAGGCGCTTCTGCTTTTACGTTAAACGATTCACCGAATTGTTTAAACGCATAATTTGGTAATGGAGCGTTGCTCCGATTTGAAAAACAAAATAGGATAGGGCGTCGGACGGCGAGTAGGATTTGCGCTGAACAAGGCAAATTAAGCTGCCAAAACGGGAAGACCGT
>CAZIBK010000184.1:0-1202 GCA_964537125.1 uncultured Oscillospiraceae bacterium | reverse complement strand
GGGGTTCAGTCTCTCGCGTCCGCCGATGGAGAAACACGCTGAACGGATTAAATTCCGACAGCGTGTTTTTGTTGTTGATAAACTATCGTTGCATAGTCGCGCAGATCCCTCCCTCGGGAAGCTTAAAGCTAATAACCGTGTCAAAATTGCGGGATGTGATATTGAAATCGGAGGTAATTGCAGGTGATCACTAACCATATTTCTTAATGCTATGGCCAGATGAAACTTATTTTTTAAAAATTGTATTGCTATTGTTCCGGATTTAGAATATAATTAAATGTGCAAACAACGTAAAAATTCCGGAGGTGTTTGTATGGATTTAATGTCTGCAAGAGAAGCTGCCGACAAGTGGGGCATTTCTCAACGGCGTGTTGCTGTTCTCTGCTCCGAAGGCAGAATTGAAGAAGCGCAAATGGTCGGGAATGCGTGGATTATTCCCGTTACTGCCAAGAAGCCAATCGACGCAAGAAGCATTCGTTATTCAAAGGGCGACGGAAAGAAGGTAAAGCCTTTTTTGAAATGGGCCGGCGGCAAGGGACAGTTGCTTTCGGAGATTGAAAAATACTATCCCTTTGAATCAGGGAAGATCACCAAATACGCCGAGCCTTTCGTTGGCGGCGGCGCGGTTCTTTTTGATATTTTAAGCAAATACGACCTTGAAGCTGTTTATGTCAGCGATATAAATGCCGAGCTTATCAACACATACCGCATTATCAGAGATGATATTGACGAGCTGATTGATATGCTGACAGTTATGCAAAATGAATTTGTGCCGATAGATACCGAGAACCGCAAGGTATATTATTTGGCAAAGAGAGAGCGTTTCAATGATTTGAAAGTAAACGGGGACGAAAGCATCAACATCGAAAAAGCCGCACTTATGATTTTCCTTAACAAGACCTGCTTTAACGGCTTGTTCCGTGTGAATAAAAAGGGCTTGTTTAACGTGCCTATGGGATCTTATAAGAATCCTATGATATGCGATGAAGAAAATCTGCGCGCCGTATCCGAAAAGCTCCAAAACGTAACGATTGTTTGCGGAGACTATAGAGAATCAGCCGATTTTATTGACGAAAATACCTTCGCTTATTTTGATCCTCCGTATCGCCCGATTACAGATACTGCGAGTTTTACGGCATACACGGAAAATCTGTTCAATGACGAAGAACAAATTGAACTTGCGAAATTTGCGGAAGAGATGA
>CAZIBK010000183.1:0-3506 GCA_964537125.1 uncultured Oscillospiraceae bacterium | reverse complement strand
AGGAGGCGGGAATATGAATATACCTGTATATGCGCGCAAAATCTTCGATACGCTTCGTGAAAACGGGTACGAGGCGTATTTTGTGGGCGGATGCGTAAGAGACGCGCTTTTGGGCAGAGAAGTACACGATTACGACATAACGACAAACGCCCTGCCCGATGAGATAAGAAAGTGCTTTGGTTCAAAACTTGTGCTTCCGATAGGAGAAAAGCACGGTACGGTTGGGATTGTGTCGGACGGGCAGACGGTAGAGGTCACAACCTACAGAATAGACGGCAGATATTCGGACAACCGCCGCCCTGAAAGCGTGACCTTTACCGGAAAAATAGAGGATGACCTTGCGCGGCGTGACTTTACAATGAACGCAATTGCGTATGACGGGGAATTTAAGGATCCCTTCGGCGGAAGAGAGGATATCAAAGCGGGGCTGATACGTTCCGTCGGCGAGGCGGACAGGCGTTTTAACGAGGACGCCCTGCGAATCCTTCGGGCGCTGCGGTTTTCGTCGGTTCTCGGATTTGAAATAGATGAGGAGACAAAAAAGAGCATACACAAAAACCGCGGGCTTATAAGAAACATTTCCGCAGAAAGGATATATTCCGAATTTAAGCGGATTATCATGGGAGCGGGGGCGGAAAAGGCGCTGCTTGAATTTTCCGATGTTATTTCGGTATTTATCCCGGAAATAAAGGACGCGATAGGCTTTGAGCAAAAAAACATACACCATATTTACGATGTGTACACTCACAGCGTAAAGGCGATGGCGTCATGCCCGTTTGACGAAAAAATCAGGCTGGCGGCGTTTTTCCATGACGCGGGCAAGCCCTGCTGCTTTACGGAAGACGAGAATGGAGGGCATTTTTATTCGCATCCGAAATTCAGCCGCGAGCTGACGCAAAGGGCGCTTGAAAGGCTCAAAGCCGATAAGGAAACGCAAAAAACCGTACTTGACCTGATTTCCGAGCATGACAGGATAATAAACGCGGATAAAAAAAGCGTGAGAAGGGTTCTGGCAAAGTATTCGCCGGAATTTTTCGATATGCTTATGGAGGTAAAAAGGGGCGATATGAAAGCATGTGCGCCGCCGTGGGACGAAGGGGAAAGGCATATCGCGGAGCTGATTAAAATTAAAGAGGAAATACTCAGTGACGATGAATGCCTGAGCGTTAAAGACTTAAAGGTCAACGGAAACGATATGATTTCTCTCGGGCTTAAGGGCAGGGAAATCGGACAGGCGCTTAAAGAGCTGCTGGAAGCGGTTATTGACGGCGAAGTAGTGAACGAGCGCGGCGCGCTGACGGAGTATGTAAAAAGTTGCAATGTTTTCACAAAAACTTAACAATAGAGTGAAATAATACCAAGTAATTTGAAAAACGGAGGTAATAAAACGTGAAGAAAATCAGTAAAACGGCGGCGGCGCTTTGCGCGGCGCTCCTTGCAGCCAATTCGGCGGGGGCGGCGGACATTGAGCTTGTTGTCGGACAGACAGGCGCGGTGATAAACGGGGAGGAAATAAGTATTGCGGCTCCCTACATGATAAATTGGAACACTCTCGTGCCGCTTGAGGTAATCAAGGGCTTGGGCGCAGATGTTTCCGAGGACGGCGGAAGGATATCGATTGAGCTGGGCAGCACATCCGTCGTTCTTGAAAACGGGAGCGACATTGCACTTGTAAACGGAGAAGAGCGGAAAATGCCCGCAGCGGCGGAATACAGCGGCGAAACCGCCATGGCGCCTGTAAGGTTCGTTTCCGAAGCTCTCGGCGCTTCGGTTTCGTGGAGTCAGGAGGAACAAAAGGTGACGATATCGGCAAATAATTCTCTTGAAATGATAGACAATACCGCGTGGAATTATAACGCGGAGGACAAGGTTTACTGGCAAACGGGCATAAAATACTGCGCAAATCCCGTTGACGAGCAGTATCAGACGATGGGTATTTTCGTACCCGAGGCATACATGACGGCAGCCGACAACGGCGACGGAACGTTCACATGCGTTGTAAATCCTCTCGGTGAGGTGAACGGGTACACTGCCGAGACTGCGCCTGAGGTAATACCTGTCGATACGCCGGGATATTCGGCTATGAAGGCTCCTACGGGGTACGTTTCGGACGCAGGAACCTTTGCGGACGCGGGCTTTATTTATGTAAAAGCAGGATGCCGCGGACGCGACCACGGCGCGCCTGCCGGCGTTACCGACCTTAAGGCAGCCGTAAGATATCTAAGATACAACAGCGCCCTTCCGGGTGATACCGACAGCATATTTACATTCGGTATGTCGGGCGGCGGCGCTCAGAGCGCGCTTGTCGGCGCGACGGGGAACAGCGCGCTTTACAATCCGTATCTTGAAGCAATAGGCGCTGTTATGGATGAGAGCGACAGTGTAAAGGGCTCGATGTGCTGGTGTCCGATAACAAATCTTGACATGGCGAACGAAGCCTATGAGTGGAACATGGGCGTAACAAGAACAAATCTTTCGGAGGATATGCAGGCGCTTTCGGATTCTATGGCGGAAAGCTTTGCGGAATATATAAATACCATCGCGCTGAAGGACGAAAACGGAAACGTGCTTACCCTTGAAGAATCCGAAAACGGCATATATCTGGCGGGAAGCTATTACGACTATGTAAAGGGCGTTATCGAAAGGTCGCTCAACAATTTCCTTGAAGACACATCCTTCCCCTACACGCCGCAGTCGGGCAAAGGCTTTGGCGGAGGAATGCCTATGGGCGGAGGAATGCCTATGGACGGGGAAGATTTCGGCGGCAGAGGCGAAAAGCCGGAAAACGCGGGCGGACTTAACGAGTTTGAGGCTGCGGACGGCATTATGCGCAATGAAACAAGCGATACCGGCGACGCCTCGACCTACGAAACGGCTCAGGATTATATCGACAGCCTTAATAAGGACAATGTGTGGATAAATTATGACGCTGAAACGAACACCGCGACGGTTACAAGCGTTGAGGATTTCGTAAAGAATTGCAAAAACGCGTCCAAGAGCGTGGGAGCATTTGACGATTTGAACGCCGCGCAGGGCGAAAATACGCTTTTCGGCTACGGCGACGGAAACGGCGCGCATTTTGACCCGATTATGGCGCGGCTTCTTAAAGACAGCGAATACGGCGAAGCATATGCGGCGGATCTTGAAAAGGAGGACGCTTTCGGCAACACCGTTGACGTGAGAATGAATATGTATAACCCAATGTACTATATCAATGACTTCTACGACGGCGCGGGGCAGAGCGACGCTGCCGATTTTTGGAGAATAAGAACGGGAATAAATCAGGGAGACACTGCTCTTTCAACCGAGATAAACCTTGCGCTTGCGCTTAAAGAGGCGGGCAAAAGCGTGGACTTTGAAACAGTTTGGGGACAGGGGCATGTAACTGCCGAGCGCACGGGAGATTCAACAGCGAACTTTATAGCATGGGTAAACGAATGTATGAATAAATAGTTAATTAGTTATCAAAATCCGTCAAAATCCGCGACATGTGCGTGGATTTTGAC
>CAZIBK010000182.1:0-3524 GCA_964537125.1 uncultured Oscillospiraceae bacterium | reverse complement strand
GTTTCCCTATGTATGTCGGAGGTATAGCGGCAAGCCTTACAGCTGTTATTCATCTTACAGTGACAGCGGCTGTCGAGAAGGGCGGGAGAACAAAGGTGACCTTATTGCCTTCGAGCTTGACGTCAAAGGCTTTGATAACGACCTTGTCGGGCTCATCAAAGGAGTTCATGTCATCGTACCTTTCCGAGGTGAGTATACGGGCGGAAGCAGAGGTAAATTCGTTGCCGAAAAGCTCAAGAGAGCAGGAAATCGTCTCCGCATGGTTTACGTTGCAGAGAGTAGCGGTGACAGAGCCGTCGTCCTTCCTTGTGGCGGAAATGTTGACGCTTTCAATCGTATCGGGCAGGCGGCGGCGGTCGTTTTTCGGAAGGGGGTTCACAGTGTAGGGATTATTTTCAAGAACGTCGCAGCCGATGAGCATTGCGTCCTGATGCTCCTTGTAAAGGTCATATATATGGTATGTGGGAGTTTTTATCATCTTATCGCCTTCTGTGAGGATAACAGCCTGTATAACGTTTACGACCTGGGCGATATTACTCATGCGCACGCGGTCGGAATGGTTGTTGAAGATATTGAGCGTAGAAGCGGCAACAACACTGTCGCGCATTGTATTTTCCTGATAGAGGAAGCCCGGGTTGGTACCCTCCTTGACATTATACCACGCGCCCCACTCGTCAACAAAGAGCGCAACTCTCTTTTCGGGGTCGAATTTATCCATGATGGTTGAATGGCGCGTGACGAGCTTATCCATATAAAGCGCATCACGGACAACGTCAAAATATTTTGTGTCGTCGAAATCGGCAGCGGAGTCCTTCAAGCGCCATACATAGTTATGAAAGGAAAGCGCGTCCATATGATCCTTTGCCATGCGCATGAGGGTTTCGGTCCAGCGGAAGTCGTCGGCGTTGGGTCCGCAGGCTACCTTAAAAAGCTTATTATCGCCGTAGCTGCGGCAGTAGGTGGCATAGCGGCGGTACTCGTTGGCGTAATACTCGGGGAGCATATTGCCGCCGCAGCCCCAGTTTTCGTTGCCGATGGCGAAGTATTTTACACCCCAGCTCTTATCGCGTCCGTTTTCGCGGCGGAGGTTTGTCATGGGAGAAATATTATCGGAATTGAGATATTCCACCCATTGGCTCATTTCGCGGACGGTGCCGCTGCCGAGGTTGCCGTTTATATACGGCTCGCAGCCCAAAAGCGAGCAGAGATGAAGAAATTCGTGCGTGCCGAAGCTGTTGTCCTCGGTGACGCCGCCCCAGTGAGTGTTTATCATTGAGGGGCGCTTGCTTTTTTCGCCGACGCCGTCCATCCAGTGGTATTCGTCGGCAAAGCAGCCGCCGGGCCAGCGGAGTACGGGAATTTTGATTTCCTTCAGCGCTTCAAGCACGTCAAGGCGCATTCCGTCGATATTGGGAATATCCGAATCCTCTCCCACATACAGCCCGCCGTAAACGCATCGGCCGAGATGCTCGGAAAAGTGACCGTATATGTTTTTATCCACCTTGCTTTTTGAAGTGTTGGTATAAAGCTGTGCTTTGAACATATGATTCCTCCGTTAATTTATTTTTATAGCCTATGTGCAGATGTCCCCGCATCTTACGCATACTTTAGTAAAGGCGGCGGGTTTACCGCATACTTTGGTAACGGAGCTTTGCTCCGATTTAAAATTATATAATTTTCAGCCGCCAAAGTAAAGGGGAAATTTGGGTATTTACAAAAATAAGAGCAGGATATATAATTGAGAAAGCGGAAGAGGGTTTGATAAATGGAGCAAAAGAAAAATGCGCTGCAAAACATATATGTTGTGGCATTTTTGGCAATAATATGCTGTGTTCTGTGGGGAAGCGCGTTCCCGTGCATAAAGGTCGGATACAGCATATTAAGCATAGATAAGGCGGACACTCCGTCGCAGATACTTTTTGCGGGGATCCGTTTTACACTTGCGGGAATACTTACCGTTATAATAGGGAGCTTTGCGGCGAAAAAGCCGCTTGTGCCGAAGAAGAAATCTTTTAAATACATACTTGCCCTTGCAACGGTGCAGACGGTTTTGCAATATGTGTTCTTTTATTCCGGGCTTGCCAGGGCAGGCGGAGTCAGCAGCTCGATAATAAACGGCAGCAATGTCTTTTTGGCAGTGCTTGTGGCGGCGTTTGTTTTCAGGACGGAAAAAATGACGCTAAAAAAAGCAATAGGCTGCATATTGGGCTTCCTCGGAGTAGTAGTTGTAAGCTTAGGAGGCGGAGAAGTTCACTTTACGCCGACAGGCGAGGGCTTTATCTTGATTTCCGCTGCGGCGTATGCCTTTTCAACGGTTATGATCAAGCTCTTCTCAAAGCATGAAAACCCCGTCCTTCTGAGCGGCTGGCAGTTCATTGTCGGAGGCGTGATAATGACCGCCGCAGCGCTCATTTTGGGCGGACATATTACGATTCACGGCGCGGCAGCCGTCGGGCTTATATTCTATATGGCGTGTATTTCCGCTGTGGCGTACTCTATTTGGGGACTTTTGATGAAGTATAACGATGTGTCGCGGGTAGCCGTTTTCGGATGCGCAAACCCAATAATGGGGACAGTGCTTTCAGCGATTTTCCTCAATGAGTCGGGAGTAATAGGTATGCGGATAATTTTGGCGCTGGCGCTTGTCAGCGCGGGCATAATAACAGTAAATAAGAAATGAGGGTGTTTATGAAAAGGATATTGATGATTTTAGCGCTTCTGCTGCTTTTTGCGCAGAGCGTGTCGGCTGCAAACAACGTTTCGGATATAAATGCCGATGTGGTAATAGCGGGGGACGGAAGCGCGGCAATTACAGAGGTTTGGGAGGGCGTATTCGATGAGGGAGACGAGTTTGTAATACCCATAGACCTTTCGGAAATGTATTTGTCGGATTTTACGGTATCGGATTCGGAGGGAGAATATGAATATGTAAGCGATTGGGAATCGTTGGCGTCATTTGAGGAGAAGAGCCGTAAGTGCGGAATTACCCGCGATGAGGACGGAACAAAATTGCGCTTCGGAATATCCTCCTACGGCGAAAAAAGCTTTACAGTAAGCTATACCCTTGACCATTTTGCAAAGGGCTACAACGAATGTGACGTTGCGGACTTTATTTTAGTTGCCCCCGGTGAATCACAGTATTCCGCAAAGGCGGCGGTCAGCTTTTCACTCGGAAACGGCAGAACAATTGAAAAGGACGGGTCCTCCGTATGGGCGTTCGGATGCGACGCTTCTGTCAGCTATGCCGACGGCATCGTGACGGTGGCGTCAAAAAAAGCGCTTAAGGACGGGGAATATATGCGCGTAATGCTGAGCTTGGAAAACGGAACCGTAAATCCGGCGGTATATCTGGAGGAACCCTTTGAAAACAAGAAGAACGCCGTTTTTGAGGAAACCGGATATAGCGAGGAATCGGAAGCGCCCGTTTGGATTGTAATAGCGGCGGCAGTAGCTGTAATAGCTGCCGTTGCGATATTTACGGCGCTGAAAAAGAGACGCGGAAAAACAAAAAAATAATGTAAAAT
>CAZIBK010000181.1:0-3527 GCA_964537125.1 uncultured Oscillospiraceae bacterium | reverse complement strand
TTTCAATAAAAATCGCTCCTTATATGCAATATGAGAGATGCGGCGCATCTCTCATATATGTTTTTATTGTTCACTGTATTCGGATGCAGCCTTGATAAAAGACTTAAAGAGCGGATGCGAGCGGTTGGGACGGCTCTTAAATTCGGGATGGAACTGAACGCCGATATAGAAGGGATGGTCCTTAAGCT
This sequence comes from uncultured Oscillospiraceae bacterium, assembly GCA_964537125.1. Classification (GTDB taxonomy): domain Bacteria; phylum Bacillota; class Clostridia; order UMGS1883; family UMGS1883; genus CAZIBK01. The sequence goes on along the minus strand of CAZIBK010000181.1, from coordinate 3,339 downwards.
CAACCGTCTCAACAAGGCGGCCGTCGGGAGAGATACCTCCGATTACGAGACCCGCGTTTTGCAGAACCTCGCGGAAGCTGTTATTAAACTCATAGCGGTGGCGGTGGCGTTCATAGATAAAGTCAGAGGAATAAACCTCCTCGATTTTAGAGCCCTTTGTGATAACGCAGGGATATTGCCCCAGACGGAGCGTGCCGCCCATATTTTCGATATATTTCTGATCGTCCATGATATGTATAACGGGATATTTGGATTCGGGATCAAACTCGGTGCTGTTGGCGTCGGAAAGACCTGCCACATTGCGGGCAAATTCGACGACCGCCATCTGCATACCGAGGCATATGCCGAGGAACGGAACCTTATTCTCGCGGGCATACCTTGCCGCCAGAATTTTGCCCTCGATACCGCGGTTGCCGAAGCCGCCGGGCACCAAGATGCCGTCGGACGAGGAAAGGATTTCCTCATAATTGCCGTCGTTGAGCGTTTCGCTGTTCACCCAGTTGATATTGACATTTACAGTGTTAGCGATACCTCCGTGACGGAGAGCCTCCGCAACGGAAAGATACGCGTCATGAAGAGCGACATACTTGCCCACAAGAGAAATATTGACGGTCTTTTTTAAATCAAGCGAAAGAACGGTATTGACCATCGCCTCCCAGTCGGCAAGGTCAGGCTCGGTATCGGGAAGAGAGAGCCGCTTGCAAACCGCCTTTGCAAGACCTTCCTTTTCAAGCATGAGCGGAACGGCGTAGAGCGTGTCCGCGTCAAGGTTCTGAATAACACATTCGACGGGAACGTTGCAGAACAGCGCCAGCTTCTTTATCGAAGCCGTATCGAGGGGATGCTCTGTGCGGCATACGATAATATCCGGCTGGATGCCGTAGCTTAAAAGCTCCTTAACGGAGTGCTGAGTGGGCTTTGTTTTGAGCTCGCCGCTCTTAGAGAGGTAGGGGATAAGCGTTACATGTATGTAGAGACAGTTCTCGCGGCCCACTATATACGCAGCCTGCCTGATGGATTCGATAAAGGGCTGGCTTTCGATATCGCCCACGGTGCCGCCTATCTCGGTGATAACAATGTCCTTGCCCTCATTCTTGTCCGCATCAAGATGAAATATCTTTTCCTGAATTTCGTTTGTAATATGAGGGATAACCTGAACGGTGCCGCCGAGGTAATCGCCGCGGCGCTCCTTGGAAAGCACAGACCAATATATTTTGCCGGAGGTCACATTGCTGCTGCGGGTCAGGTTTTCATCGACAAATCTTTCGTAATGACCGAGATCGAGATCCGTTTCGGCGCCGTCGTCGGTTACGAAAACCTCGCCGTGCTGATAAGGACTCATAGTACCCGGGTCGATATTGATATAGGGGTCGAGCTTTTGAATGGTGACCTTATAGCCCCTTGCCTTAAGAAGCCTTCCGAGAGAAGCCGCCGTTATGCCTTTGCCGAGACCTGAAACCACGCCGCCTGTGACGAAGATGTATTTGGTAGACATCTTATGTTCCTCCTTGAATACTTTCCTGAATATTTGAATATTTAAAATCAATCTTTTTAATTTTACTACAAAGAAATAAATATTACAAGAACTAATTTCGATATTTCTTCACAAAATTCCCTATGCGCCTGAGAGCTTCCTCTATATTTTTGATGGAATAGGCGTAGCTGCAGCGGATGAAGCCGTTCCCGCACTCGCCGAAGGCGTTGCCGGGGACAACCGCAACCTTTTCTTCGGAAAGAAGCCGCTGCGCAAATTCATCCGACGAAAAACCCGTTGAGGATATATTCGGGAAGACATAGAACGCTCCCTCGGGTTCAAAGCAGGAAAGCCCCATGCTTCTGAAGCCTTCAACCATGACGCGGCGGCGGTAGTTATACTCGCGGCACATCATTTCCACATCCTCATCGCAGCTTTTGAGCGCCTCTATCGCCGCGTACTGGCTTGTTGTGGGCGCGCACATGATTGCGTACTGATGAATCTTTTTCATGACAGATGCAAGGGGCTGCGGCGCCGCGGCATAGCCCAGCCGCCAACCGGTCATGGCATACGCCTTTGAAAAGCCGTTGACAGTTACGGTGCGCTCATACATTCCGTCAATTGAGGCGAAAGACACATGGCGCTTGCCGTAGGTGAGCTCGGAATATATTTCATCGGAAAGAACGAGGATATTAGTATCGCGCAGAACATCGGCGATTTTTTCGAGATCCTCCTCTTCCATTATTGCGCCTGTGGGGTTATTGGGATAGGGAAGAACGAGAACCTTGGTGCGGTCGGTTATCTTCTCGCGCAGCTTTTCGGGGGTAAGCTTGAATTTATCCTTCTCCTCGGTGATAATCGGCACGGGTATTCCGCCGGCGAGAGCGGTGCAGGGCTTATAGCAAACGAAGCTCGGCTCGGGGATGAGAACCTCGTCTCCCGGTTCAACAACCGCGCGGAGAGTAATATCAATCGCCTCGCTCCCTCCGATGGTGACATTTATCTCCCTATCGGGGTCGTATTCAAGATTATATTTGCGTTTAAGGTAGCGGGCAATTTCCTGCCTCAGCTCGGAAAGACCGGCGTTTGCGGTATAATGAGTGCGCCCTTTTTCAAGAGCGTAGATGCCTGCCTCGCGGATTGCCCAAGGGGTGACGAAGTCGGGTTCGCCGACGCCGAGCGAAATGACGTCGCTCATTGCGCCCGCCAGGTCAAAAAACTTTCTGATGCCTGAGGGAGGAATGGCAGAAGCCGTCGAAGATATGACCTTTTCGTAATCTATCATAGGGTGATAACCTCCCTGAGATCCTCCTCCTTATTTTCAAAAAGGACATTTTCCTTTTTATATGTTTTGAGGACAAAATGAGTCGCGGTGGAGACGACAGAGTCCATCGGGGCAAGCTTTTCCGCAACAAACATGGAAACATCGCGGAGGGATTTGCCCTCAACCTCCAAAAGAAGGTCGTACGCGCCGCTCATAAGAGTAAGGCTCTTTACCTGCGGGTATTTATATATCCTTTCGGCAACCCTGTCGAAGCCCTCGCCGCGCTGAGGCGTTATTTTAAGCTCGATATATGCCTTGATCGCGTCGTTGTCGGTCTTTTCCCAGTTGACGATCGTGCGGTAGCCGAGTATAATTTTTTCGTCCTCAAGCCTTTTGATTTCGGCTTTAATCTCATCCTCGGCGCAGCCGAGCATGACAGCCATTTGAGAAACGGTGGTTCTGCTGTCATTTTCAAGTATAGATAAAATTTCTTTCTGCATATTACTCACTCCTAAGAAAACAAACTCATCCTTTATTATATAACGACCCGATACAAAAATCCACAACTTTTTATAAAATTTTACCGATAAACGAGAAAATC
>CAZIBK010000180.1:0-3541 GCA_964537125.1 uncultured Oscillospiraceae bacterium | reverse complement strand
CCCGCAAATGGGGCGGTTTATCATTACTCAGTCGCTCCGTCCTCAGGATAAATTCCCGAAAACACGGTGGATACAAGCTGATTCAGTTCGTTCGAATAGGGAATGAAGTACGATATGCCGTCTATCGTCTTTGCTTCTCCCGGCACCGTATATGTGCTGTAATCGCTCTTATCAATACCGAGCAGCTGTTTTCCGGCGGAAAGCATATCGACAACCCTCATGTTCGTTGACGAATTTTCCGATATAATCGAATAAAGCTCAGGTATCTTCAGCACATACTTTGCGGCAAGCTTCTGCTCAATGAGAGCGGAAAAGAAATCATGCTGCACTTCTATACGTCCGAGATCTCCGTTGGGATAGCGTCTGAAACGCACGAGCTGCTCCGCCTTGTTGCCGTCAAGATGCTGATACCCCTTCTTCAGATGTATATATAAATTCTGAAGCGGATCCTCATAATCCATGTCCCGCGGAACCTCGAAATCCACGCCGTCAACAGCGTCTATCGCGTCTCGGAACGCCGTCGTATTGACAAGGTAATAATAATGTATCGGCAGCGAGGTAAGCTCCTTCACGCTTTTTATCGTCTGCTCCACGCCGCTGTGATATGCGGAATTTATCTTCGTCATCCTGCCGTTTATGCTGACCCTCGTATCGCGCGGGATGGAGAGCATATTCATTTTGTGATTTACCGTATCTATCTGGCAAAGCATCATAACGTCCGTAAGGCGCGCCTCGACATCGACTCCGAGGACAAGTATATTATACGGTTGGCTTTTTTCTATTTCGTCAATGCCCTCAACATATTCGACATAGCTCCCTTCCGGCATATTTTCCGAGCTTCCGAAGGGCGAATATAAATAATTATAAGCCAAAATTCCCAATGCGAATATCACGAAAACAAGCGTTGCAACGCCTACAATCGAAAAATATCTCTTTACATTCATTTTCATCTTCTCCGATTACTTAATTTAAACGGCTGTCATCCCCGTTATTATATATTATTGTCCCGCCGTTGTCAAGGCAGATACCTTTTGTTAGTAATACGTTTAAAGCCCTCGAAAAGTTGCATCCGAGCGGAAAATTTTTTTGATTATCTTTACCGCAAGACTCCGCCTGCGGATTTTTTACGCTAATTAAAGCCCCGAAGGCGTAAGTCTTCGGGGCTTTGGTGGGAGAGGGTGGATTCGGACCACCGAAGTCAGTGACAACAGATTTACAGTCTGCCCCCTTTGGCCGCTCGGGAACTCTCCCATTATTGATTTTTAATATACAGCCGGCTCGCGCCGACTGTATATATGGAGCTGGTGATGGGACTCGAACCCGCAACCTGCTGATTACAAATCAGCTGCTCTACCTATTGAGCTACGCCAGCATTTCCAGCGACTTTTATAATATAACACGTTCCCGAGGGCTTGTCAATAGTTTTTTTTGCAAATTCAAGCTGATTTCATGCAATATTTTAAAAGACGCTTAAAATGTTACGCCAGCTTGGCAAGCTTTGTTGCAAGCTGAGACTTCTTGCGGCTCGCATTGTTCTTGTGGATAACGTGCTTTGCTGCAGCCTGATCAAGCTTCTTCACGCAGTATGCAAATTCGCTTGTCGCAAGAGCCTTGTCGCCTGCTTCCACGGCAGCGTCAAACTTTTTAAGAGAAGTCTTTATAGCGGACTTAATCATCTTGTTTTGGAGTGTCTTTGTCTCGATAACAAGCACTCTCTTCTTAGCGGACTTAATATTCGGCAAAATACTCACCTCCCACAAGTTTTTAACGTCGGGAAAAAAGCCGTTTCCCGAACAGGCAAAATGTATTCTAACATACCTTCTTCAAAAAAGCAAGCATTTTTTAATACTTTTTTATTTTTTCTGCGCAAATCGCCGTCTTTTTGTTGCCTTTTTTTCGTATTTATGTTATACTGACTTATCTGCTTAATTTAAATCCGCTTAATTTAATGTTTTCTAAAAAGGTGTGATATTTCATGCGTCTCCCCAAGCACAGACTTTTCGATTATAACACTCCCGGCAAGGGCGTTGATGAAAACGAGCCTCCGAAAACGGGCATAAAGCTCTTCGGGGATATTCTTTACCGCCGCTTCTGGAAAATGGTAAGCGTCAATCTTCTGTATGTTCTCTTTTCCATCCCTGCGCTTATAATTATTTGGTTCCTTGTTTACGGGCTTTTAATGCTCCTTCCCTCCATTTCGGGCATTGCCGTGTCAAACGACAGCCAAACGGCTCAGGGCATTACCTGGCTCTGCACGTTTGTAACCTGCATTGTATATGCCCTTTTCGGCGGCGGCGCGCCCACTGCGGCAATGACATACGTTATCCGCAATTACCGCGAGGACAGACATGCGTGGGTGTGGAGCGATTTTAAGGAAAAGCTTAAGGAAAACCTTAAACAGGGTACCGCGGTTTTCTTTATCGATTATCTCGTTATCGCTCTTCTTACGGTAAATTTCTGGTTTTACGGAATTTATTCCGGCTCAAATATTGCGGCGTATTTGCTTCAGGGGCTTATGGCGGTAATATTCTTTTTGTTCCTGCTGATGCATTCTTATATATACCCTATAATGATATCCTTCGATTTGAGGCTGCGGGATATTTATAAATATTCCTTTATTCTGGCTGCGGGCAAGCTTCCCACAACGCTTTTATCCACCGCGCTTTGCCTGCTCTTCTGTCTGCTCATTTCGTTTTTTGCGTTTTTCTTCTTTATATATGTCTTTTTGCTCATACCGTTTATTATGTTTGCTTTTTCGTGTTATATGAATCTTTTTATAACATACCCGATTGTCAAAAAATATATCGCCAAGGACGGCGGCGAAAAACATGACTGAAAAAATGTTAACTTAATTTTTTCATATTTTTTAATGTGAAAATTTACTCGTTTTTTAGCGGTAAATACGGGAAAAGCAAACTATGCTGCAAATATGGGACTGTTTTTTTCCCGCTTTATTTGGATATGTTTATTTGCGGGAGAAAGCCGATTTGACGGCTGTTTAAGCTCCCGTTTCGGCAATTTCCCGTTTTCGCGCCTCCTTTTTTGCTCCGTTTTTGTGCGTATTGTGCAAAAAGGCAAAAAATCTTCAAAAAAATCAAAATTTGCAGAAAAAACTACTTGTAATAACGGTCAATGTTTGGTAGAATGTTTTCATGCTCCGATTGACAAGCTGTGTTATGGCTTCAATAGGTTATTCAAATTTTATATTTTGGAGGAAAGCGACATGAATAAGGCAACATTGATAGCAAAGGTAGCAGAAGAAAAGGGTATTACAAAGAAGGAATCCGAAGAAATTTTCAACGCGTTTTTAGATACAATTATCGAAACCGTTAATAATGACGAAAAGGTTCAGATTGTCGGTTTCGGTACATTTGAGGTAAAGGTCCGCGCCGGCAGAATATGCAAGGTTCCGGGAACAGACCACGAGGTTGAGGTTCCCGATTCGAGAATACCCACCTTTAAGGCAGGCAAGGTATTTAAGGAAAGGGTAAGATAACACCGTGCCGAAAAAAGGCTGCCGCATAATTACGGCGGTCTTTTT
>CAZIBK010000179.1:0-3570 GCA_964537125.1 uncultured Oscillospiraceae bacterium | reverse complement strand
TGTTCGATTTTACAGCTGTCGGAAAGGGCTGTCTCCTTATCAACGCCGATTGCCATGAGCGCGCGGGAAATGATATCGTGGCGTTCATAGACCTTGGAGGCGATGGCGTAGCCGGCATCGGTGAGTGAAATATGACCGAGGTCGTTTACGGTTATATATCCCTTTTCGCGAAGTGACTTCATTGCGACCGAAACACTGGGCTTGGTGAAGGACAGCGAGTGAGCGATATCAATGCTGCGAACGGAGCCTTTTTCATTTTTTATCATAAGTATGGCCTCGAGGTAATCCTCGGCCGATTCGTTTGAACGCAAAATTTTCCCCTCCTTTCGGTATTTATATAAATCTCTGTATTTATATTATTTTTATTCGAGGAAGTCCTTAAGCTTCTTGCTGCGAGAGGGATGGCGGAGCTTACGGAGAGCCTTTGCTTCTATCTGGCGTATGCGCTCTCTTGTTACATTGAACACGCCGCCCACCTCTTCAAGTGTGCGCGCCCTGCCGTCCACAAGACCGAAGCGGAGACGGAGAACCATTTCCTCACGGGGAGCAAGCGTGCTGAGAACTTCCATGAGCTGCTCCTTCAGAAGCATAAAGGACGCCGCCTCGCTGGGAGCGGGAGCCTCGTCATCGGGGATGAAGTCGCCGAGATGGCTGTCCTCCTCCTCGCCGATGGGAGTTTCAAGGGAAACCGGCTCCTGAGCTATCTTCATTATTTCGCGAACCTTTTCAATGCTCATATTCATTTCCTTGGCAATTTCCTCGGGAGTGGGTTCGCGCCCGAGCTCCTGAAGGAGCTGACGGGAAACACGGATAAGCTTATTTATAGTCTCCACCATGTGAACGGGAATACGGATAGTACGCGCCTGGTCGGCAATGGCGCGTGTAATTGCCTGACGAATCCACCATGTGGCGTATGTGGAGAACTTATAGCCCTTTGTATAGTCGAACTTTTCAACCGCTTTGATAAGACCGAGGTTGCCCTCTTGAATCAAGTCAAGAAAGAGCATACCGCGCCCTACATAACGCTTCGCTATGCTTACAACGAGGCGGAGGTTTGCTTCGGTGAGCTTCTGACGCGCCTCTTCATCGCCCTCGGACATACGCTTTGCATATTCGTATTCCTCCTCGGGAGTGAGAAGCGGAACCTTGCCGATTTCCTTGAGGTACATTCTGACGTGGTCGTCCACATTGACTCCCTCGGGGACGGATAAATCCTCCTCGGAATCATCCTCGGACGCCGATTCGTCGATTTTGGCAAGCTCGGAATCCATATCTCCGATAACGTCTACACCCATGGAGTCAAGCGTTTCATGTATTTTCTCAATCTGCTCGGGGTCAAGCTCAAATTCGGAAAGCGCATCCTCTATTTCTTTTTCCGTGAGAACGCCCTTCCGCTTACCCTTTTCCACAAGCTCCTTAATGACGTTTTTTTTGCTGTTGACGTTTGAATTTGCATTTTCGCTCATTGATATCATCCTTTCAATGATTTTTGTTTCTTAAGCAATTCGGAAAGGCGCGCCATGTCGTTTGCCTTTGTCGCTTCCTCGATTTCTTTTTTTAATTTTTCTTCTTTTATAACGTGTATATAATCGGCAGCTGCGGTTTTTGCGTCGGCTATTTCGCCGTTTGACAGGAAAACCTCCGAAAACTCGCCCTCGCGCCCGGAAAAGGCAGGGGTCAGTTCCGTTATGCCGAATTCTCCTCCGCTGTCGTAAAGGCGCGCCGCTTCCGAGAAAATATCGCGGTGTATTTCATATGTAAAAAGGTCGGGAGAAATGTCCGGCGCAATCTTCCCGAAAACATTCCTATCCGAAAGAAGCGCCGATAACAGCCCCGCCTCCGCCCGCTTCAGCCTTGCGGAAGCCTTTTTTGCCCCCGGAAGAGAGGAGAGAGAGGGGGATGAGGAGCGCTTCATTTCGCCCTCAATATCCCTTCTGTCGCTTCTGCGGCGCAGCTTCTTTATCTCCGAAAGAAGCGCATCCTCGGAAATGTTCGCCTTGCGGCATATATACTTGACATACTCGTCCTGCTCGACGGCGCTTCTGAGCTTTGCAAGGAGCGCTGCGGCGGCGGAGGAAAACTCCACCTTCTGAGATATATCGTCAAGGTCGTAGCGCGAGATGAGAGCGTCAATCTCATAGCGCGTGGTGGCTTGAGCCTTAAGCCTCAGATTTTCAAAATCAGCCGCGCCGTGCTTTTTGATAAATTCGTCGGGATCCTTGCCGTCGGGGACTTTGAGAATTTTCACATTGCAGTCAAGCGGAGCAAAAAGCTCTATCGCGCGCTTTGCCGCCTTTTGCCCGGCGTCGTCGGAGTCGTAGCAAAGGTAAATGTTTTTCGAATACCGCGCCGCAAGCCGCGCCTGGTCGGGCGTGAGAGCCGTTCCGCAGCCTGCCACCGCAGAGGTAAAGCCTGCCTGATGGAGTGAAATAACGTCCATATAGCCTTCGACAATCAAAATATAATCCTGTGAGTGTTTTTTGGCAAAGTTTAACGCGTACAGAAGCTTGCCCTTATTATAGACGCTGCTTTCGGGAGAGTTCAGGTACTTGGCGCCGTCGCCCTCAAGCTTTCTGCCGCCGAATCCGGCTACATTGCCGCGAACGTCTATTATCGGAAAAATCACTCGATTGCGGAAGCGGTCGTAAACATTATTTTTTTCGTTGCGGATGCAGAGTCCCGCGTCCACAATAAGGTCGCGCTCGTAGCCGAGAGAAAGAAGATGTTTGAGGCAGCCGTCCCATTCGTCGGGAGCCGCGCCGAGACCGAAGGCGGCAATGGTTTTCCCCGTAAGACCGCGGTTTGTAAGATAGTCAAGCTGCCTTTTCCCTTTTTCGGAAAGGAGAACCTCGCGGAAGTAACGGGCGGCGTCCCTATTCATATCATAAATACGGCGTTTTTTCTTATAATATTCATCCGTTGAGTCGGACGAGGACTGCTCGGGCAGATTTATCCCCGCTCTTTCGGCAAGAAAACGCACAGCGTCGGGAAAATCAAGATTTTCCGCAGCCATTGCGAACTGAATCACGCTTCCGCCCGCGCCGCAGCCGAAGCAGTGATAAAGCTGCTTTTCCGGGCTGATGTGAAAGGAGGGCGTTTTTTCCCTGTGAAAAGGGCAGCAGCACATATATCCGCTGCCGCTCTTTTTTAGCTGTACATAATTTGATGCCAACGTTACGATATCGTTCGCGTTTATTACTTCCGAAACAAGCTCGTCAGAATAAAAATTTGCCATAAGCTCCTCACTTTCTCTCTATTCAATGAAATTATTCGACAGAGGAGACAAAAATCCTTTTTTTATAATCAAATTTTTAGGAAAGCGCCGAATAATTCGCGCATACGGCTTAAAACGCCGCTTGACGGTTGATTTTCCCCGCGGGTGTGTTAAAAATGCTCGGAACGAGGCACATCCTCCGGCTTTTTGCCTTACGGCAGAAAAAGCCCCGCCAATCGGCAATTTGAAATTAATCGGCGCTTCCTTGGAAAGAGGGAGCGTCTTTGGTAAGTTATACCCTCTTTAGGAAAAATTATGCACAAATTTTTAAAAGGGTTGAAAAAATATGTCGTTTG
>CAZIBK010000178.1:0-3586 GCA_964537125.1 uncultured Oscillospiraceae bacterium | reverse complement strand
TTTTTTACGTCAATTTTTTATACTTCAGCTCGCCGTCATTGTCTATATACCAAATAATCCCCGATATATAATTTACAGCATAATCAATATCATCTATCGAAGCGCTTATGCCGTCCGACGTATCTGTAAAGGTGACAACCCCGTCCTCCTCGTCACGGCATACGACGTGGTTTTGATATATGCCGTAAAGCCCTTCAACGCTGTCTATCGCCTCGCCGTCAAAGTGATAAATATAGTCCGCACCCGCACTGTCGCGGTAGTGAAGCGCGGTGTCTGTTATATTATATACATCTATTCCCGCCATCGAAAGAATTGTTTCCGCCTCTCCCGTATCGAGATTTTCAGCCTTCACGCTCGTTTTGCCGTCCTCCGACTCGCTGTAATAAAGAAGATTGTCTTTAACCTTAAACACGCCCACATGCTCTGCTACAGTCTCTTTCCCGCTTCCGTCCGCCTTCGCCCTATAGAGCGGTCCGTATGTGAGCTCAAAGCGCAGGTCAATAAAATAGATATCATCGCCGTAGGACTGCATATCACCGAGATAGTCCCCGCTCGTAACGCACTCGCCGCTCTCGGTGTTATAGATATACGTTGTATAATCACTTATCGTGTACCATTCTTCAAAATACAGATATCCGTTCGCAAAGCCATCAATATATCCGTCCTTAAAGTAATCGTCCAAATCCTGCCCCTTTTCGCCGTAGAGACTGTATATAACTCTTTGGGAATTATCGCTCAAATCAATGCTTTTTACTTCGAATGTATCTCTGTCAACAAAATACAGCGTGTACCCGTCGGTTATAATCTGGGACGATACGTTGCCTTCATATATCCGCTCCTCGCCGCTGAGGGAAAGAGGCGCACGATAGATTCCGTCGCTTTTTACCGTGAAAACCGTGCCGTTTACGCTTCCCGCATAATATATGCTTGAAAATTCGCCCCTTGGATTTTCTTCCGGGCTGTAAGATTCCGCAATATCGGAAGCGCTCTCCGCAATATCGCCGCTTTTTCCTTGCTCCCCATCTCTGAGCCGAGACATATACACGCACAGCAGAACGGCAATAATCGCCAAGCACACCGCAATAAGCGCTATAATATATTTTACTTTACCTTTCATAACACTTCCTCCGAAAATTCAACGGCTCTTTTGTCTTTGCAAAAGAGCCGTTTACAACCTATGCGATGAGGAACCGCCGCTCCCCATCACGGTTGCAGCCGTCCGCAAGCTCTGTTCCGAGCGAGCCTTACGGAGCCTAATTATTTCTTTTCAACCTTTACCCGAATCGCACGCTCCGTTCTGTTGCCCGCAAAGTCCTCAACATAAATCGTGACGTCATATTCTCCGGGCTTTGTAACGTCAAGCATTGTTACGTCCGCGCTTACATATGCCGAAAGATCTATACCGTTTACGTCTGCTGCCTCTTCTACGAATTTGTCTGCCCAGTCAACGGTCGATGTATCAACGTCAATTTCGAGCGGATCGTATTCATCCTTCAGAACAAGGGTGGGAGGCGTTGTATTTTTATCGTCGTAAATATAAACTGTAACCTTCTTTGTTCCGACATTGCCGCTGCTGTCCGTAACCTTCATGATTAAGCCGTCCTCATACTTGCCGACAGTGTCAAAATCAATTGCGGAATAATCTACAGTCACTCTTCCGTCAATAAATTCAGCTTCCTCGCCTTCGGGGACATTTTCGGGCTTAATCAATATCTTTCCCGCTTGCTGCTTCATTTCGTATGTACCGTCAACATTATCCGATACTGTAAATATCTCTGTCCAGTCTATTGACGAGGATTTTGTTCCCAAATCGAATACAACCGGCACATTTTCCACCTGAGCCACGGACGGAGCCACGGCATCAGTTGCCGAATCTGTTTTCAGCGCCTCCGCAATAGTGGTCATCGTGTTAAGTATGGACTGCTTTTCCGACTGAACGGCTACGGCGTATTTCGGAGAACCGCCCACTCCGTACACGGACTCACCGAAAATATTTACGGTATAGCTCCAGAGAAGATCCATGGATTCACCGTATTCGTTTTCGGGAAGGCTGCCGAGCAGCTGGAAGATTGCAAGATTCGCATCGCCGATTTCGGGATGGAAAATATCGATACCAAAGTTAAGAGCTTCGTTGGGAGCCATCGTTTCCCTGTATTCCGCAATGGAATCCACGCGGCCAAGGTTCTTATACAGCTCTATTTTAAACATCTTGTACGCTTCGAGCGCAAGACGGCTTTCAGCCTCGCTGAAGCCGCGCAGCAAGCCGACGCTGTCCGCGCAGGAAATAGCTATTTCATATTTGGTGGTGTCCGCTGTTTCTGCCGTATATTCAACATAGGGAATATCGTCGGGTCTCGGGAAGAATATGATACCCATAGATTCTCCGCGTTCCGCCAACGCAGTCGACGCCGCGCCCATTCTCCATCTTGCGCAGTTCGTAAATACGGTTTCACCGTTCAAAAATGCCGTAACGGCGTTCAGATATCCGTTGTTTGCGCTTTTACCGTAGGTTGCGGACGAGCAGCTTACAAGCCCCTTTGTCATAAGACCGTCAAGATATTCCGCCGCTTCTATCGCCTCGGGAGTATCAATGCCTATTGAGTTGCCGTCATAGAAATATGCGCCGTTGGAATGTAACGCCTGAAGTATCGTATAGCTGTAGCTTGTGTTAAATGGAACTATATCGTTGCCGTTGGGAGACTTTTTGCTTGCATAATATGCCTGAATTTTTGTCAAATAATCTTCAAACGTGCTCCATGTCCACTTGCCCGAATAGAACAAATCGGACGGATAAACCGTTTTCCCGTTTTCCTTAAGAGCCGGAACCGCCTCAACCATGTTAATATTGAAGCATATGGGCCAGTCGGTTATGTACAAAAGGTCGCGGTTTAAAAGATAATAGTTACCGAATGTTTTGCCGACCTTCAGCCATTGCGCGTCGGGATCATCGTCAAATATGTCCATATATTTGTCAAGGGGCTGAAGAACGTTCTGCCCGAGAATGGTACCCTGACGACCGTTTGACAATATTGCAATATGGCAATAGGGATCGTTTGCAAGCACCGTCTGCAAAATATCCTGCGTTTCCTTGTTCGGCCACGGCTTCCATTCTATGTCAACGCCCAGTTCTTCCTTAACGGTTTCAAGGGCGAGCAGCGAAGCCCTCAATTTATCAGGCGACATACTTGCCTCGCCTGTTACGCTGTTTACCCAATAAGGGTCATCCTCGCTCTGGGCATGTGTGCCTATGTATATCGTTGTAACATCCGTTGCGGGCTTATCCGCGTTATTTTGGCATCCTGCGAAAATAACAGCCGCCAAGCCCACGCCCAACGCACACGCCAAAGCTTTTTTCAAAACCTTATTCATTTTATCCCCTCCGTCATGTTCTGTAAATATACACAAAAGTTACGATACTTTTGTCCCAAATTTTATAACAATATCATAATACTAAATCATAAATAAGTCAAGACTAATTATTTATTTTTATGTTTATTTTTAACTCAACGGGTATCTACAGCGATACTCTTCCCGTCAAAAAATCGGCTTTTATTGCTCCTTACTGAAGTGTGCTGTAAAACATTTC
>CAZIBK010000177.1:0-3587 GCA_964537125.1 uncultured Oscillospiraceae bacterium | reverse complement strand
CATATTGTTTCATGTTGTGTAAAAAATGGCTTGAATAAGCGTACAGAATGTGATAAAATACAAAAATACACAAGCAGAAGAAATGAAAGGATGATTATTTTTGAACGACCCGTTACCTGCCGCGATACTGCAGTTGATTTTTATCGCATTGACGGCGTTTTGCACAGGCGCTGAAGCGGCTGTATGCTGCGTAAACGATTACAAGATGAGAGAGCTTGCCAAGGAGGGCAACAAAAAAGCGAAGCGAGTTATAAGGCTGATGGAGGACGAGGGAAAGGTTGTGTCCTCGGTTCAGACGGGAATAATGGCGTTTACGCTTCTTGCGGGAGCATTGGGAACGGCGGTATATGCGCCGCTTTTGGAAAAGGCGGTCGGAAGCTATGCGCTTGCCTTTCTTATAACGGTTCTTTGCGAAATAGCGGTAATAGTTATTTTCGGCGATAAGGCTCCGAAAAAGATATGCACCTCAAAGCCCGACGAGTGCGCAATGGCGCTTTCCGCGCTGATAGTGTGCGTGTCAAGGCTGCTCTATCCCGTATCCTTTGTGCTGAACGCCTCCTCAAAGCTGTTTGTGCGGCTTTCAGGCAATGACCCTGACGGCGAGGTTGAAAACGTGACCGAGGACGAGATAAGGATGATGGTTGACCTCGGCAGCGAGAAGGGAACTATCGCGCCCGAGGAAAAGGAGCTTATCACAAATATATTTGAATTTGGCGACATGGACGCCGAGGACGTTATGACGCACAGAAAGGACGTTACCGTACTTATGGCGGACGAAACGCCGGAGGAGTGGGAGGACGCTGTGCGCGAAAGCGGTTATTCCCGTTTTCCCGTGTGCGGCGAGGATATAGACGATATAGTGGGCGTTGTATATGCCCGTGAGCTGTATGAGTTTCTCTACGACAAGGGAAGCGACATAAGCGAGATAATACATCAGGCGTACATAGTACCCGAAACCATTTCCATAGACGTGCTGTTTAAAAATATGCAGAAGGAAAAGACGCATTTTGCCGTCGTTGCGGATGAATACGGCGGATTTGCCGGAATAGTTACAATGGACGACATCCTCAGCGAAATCGTCGGAGAGATAGAGAACGAGGAATACGATGAGGACGAGGAAAAAGAGAGGGAAGATATTATCCGCCTTTCCGAAAATGAGTGGGATATGGACGGTCTTACTCCTTTGGATGAGGTTGCGGAATGTGTGGGCGCGGACCTGCCCCTTGATGAGTTTGACACGCTTTCGGGCTTGGTTCTGGACTGCATAGATTATGTGCCTGACGACGGCGCGACCATAGATGTTGAGACCAACGGTCTTGAAATAGAGGTTACACAGATAAAGGACAGGCGCATAGAGCGTGCAATTGTGAGGAAAAAACAGTAGCTGCAAAGGAGAGTGGCACGTTTGAGCGGAAAGAAAGTATATGATTATTGCACGCCTGCGGCGCTGCTGTTTGTATTTTTTGTGCCGGTTTTAACCGCCCTTTTTGACGACAAGGCGGTTTTATACACCTTCTGCGCCCTTTGCCTTTTTGCTTTGGCGCATACGGCGCTTGTAAAAAAGGCGCTTCCGATATCAAAGGTATCGGTCTTTTTGTCGGGGACGGCGCTCTTCTCGCTGCTCGGGCTTTTGTGGGTAAGCGACAAGGGCGCGCATTTTGCTTTCTCGATGATATTAACCGCATCCTTAATTTTTGCGGCTGCGGCAAAGGCGGCTATGCGGGTGCGCGGGAGGGAGAGCTTTTTTTCGGGCGCAAGAAAGGCTCTTTACTATTCGGCAACCTTTTATGCGGCTGTGGATATATTGTATCAGCTTTTTATTGCGGAGGGCTTTTTTTCTTACAGGATGGATTTCGGAAGCGGCTCGGCATATGCTTCCGCGGCGTTTATGCTTGCGGGCGTCATGTGCGCGCGAAGGGTGCGCAGGGGACGTAAAAAAAGCCCGGGCTTTATAGCCGCGCTGCTGCTTATGGTGTATGTTTTCCTGATGACGGGGAACCTTGCGGGGTATATCACAGCCGCGGCGGTGATTCTTTCGTATACTCTGCCGTCGAAGAAAAGAAGGGCGGAGGCGTTCGCCGCGGCGGTGGCTCTCGTAATTTTTTCGGTAATGCAAATAATATACACCGTCAGCAGAATATCGCTTATAAAAACCTATTTATCTGCGGCGTTTTACGGCATTTGTTCAATATTCGGGCTTGGCGGCGGAGGATATAACGCGGCATTCGCGCTGCTTGACAAGACCTATGATTCGCAGGGCGCGTTTTTTCTTCTGATTGCCGAGAGCTGCGGCATTTTAGGCATAGCGGCGGCTGTATGCGCGGTTATTTACGCGCTGAGGAGATATTTTGCAAAGCCGCGCATTGAGAATTTTGCCGCCCTTGCGATACTTATCGGAGTGCTGTTTTCATCCTCGGCTCAGGCGGTCTTTTCGCTGCCGCTCCTTGCCGCGTATTATGTGACGGAAGCCAAATCGGTAAATATCCGTATGCACGGCGTTTTTGCTGTTTTGTCGGTTCTGTCGGGAACGTTTTTGGTGTACCTTGCGATTGCAAGGGCGCCGTTTGCCCTTGGACGCTCGGCATATGAAACAGGCAGCTTTGACGTTTCCGCAGCGCGTTATGAGGCGGGGGCAAGGATGGAGCTTTTCTCCTCCGAAGGCTGGGAAAAAGCGTATGAGGCGTTGGAAAGCGGCGAGGGTACGGCGGCGGAAAAGAAGCTGTGCCTTGAAAACGCAATGCGCTTCAACGGCAAAAATCTTGATTATTCAAGAAAGCTTGCAAAGGTTTATACCGACGAGAAAAATTATGCCGGCGCCCTCAAAGTGTGGGACGGCATAATCGAGGAGTGCGACAATGAATATCTCTATCCGATGTATTCGGAGACGATACTGAACGCTATGGAGGTAAACGTCGGAGATATGGAATCGGAGCGCGCTCTTTACGAAAAGCTTTCTCTTTACGCGGATAAATGCGCGGATGACGAAATAAAAAGAAGTGTAAACGATACCCTTGACCGCGCCCAGCGTTATTATGTGGCAAGCATTGAGGGTGATGCTTCCGTGGGCGATATGTATTACGAAACCGCAACAGAAGAGCCTACGGAAGATTATACTGCGGAGTGATTGTATGAAAGCCGTTTTGCAAAGAGTTAAAAAAGCGTCGGTAAAGGTTTCGGGAGAAACCGTGGGGGAAATCGGTCAGGGACTTCTTATCCTCTTCTGCGCGGAGAAGGAAGATACATCCTCCGACCTTGACTATGTGCTGAAAAAGTGCGCCGCCATGCGGATATTTTCCGATGAAAACGGCAAGATGAACCTTTCTGTAAGGGATATTGACGGAGAAGCGCTCTGCGTGTCGCAGTTTACGCTTTCGGCAGATATAAAGCGCGGAAACAGACCCTCTTTTACGAGGGCGATGGAGCCGATTGCGGCGGAAGAGATGTATAATTCATTCTGTGAAGCGCTGGGAAAAGAGATGGGGAAAGCCGTGCGGAAGGGTATTTTCGGGGCGGACATGGAGGTCGGTCTCATAAACGACGGACCTGTGACGGTAATCGTTGACAGCAGAAACAGAACTTGAGTTTTT
>CAZIBK010000176.1:0-3630 GCA_964537125.1 uncultured Oscillospiraceae bacterium | reverse complement strand
TCCGTTCCTTCCATTACGACGTTGCCGTCAGCGTCAAGAAAATTCAGCTTTTTACTCCGGCAGATAAGATTCTTAATTTCGCTTGTATCCTCTATCGCATATGGGAAATTAACGCATATTCCCGTATCTCCGCTTTTTGTTATTACAGCGTCATAACAGCCTAAGCTGTCAAGCCTTGAACGAACCATGCTTATGGCGGAATCCATCTGCTGTTCTGTTACGGAGGACAAGTCCTCAACGTCAGGCTCAAATGAAAGCATCGTCATAACCTCAAAATCAACGTTTTCGCTCTGCGCGTCCGCCGTCCCGGGCGCCAAACCGCAAATTCCCAACAAAAGAGCGGTAATAATTGCAATCGCACTCATTTATTTCCTCTCTTTCTATTCTTCCGCTTCCAAAGCCTTAATGGCTATGGCACATTCAAGCCGCTTTTTCTCCATCTCGCAGGCGAGGCGATACGGCTTATTTATATCGCCGTTCATGTTTATGGCGTTTGCCGCGCATCCGCCGCTGCAGAAGAACCTTGCCCAGCAATTTGAACATTCTTCCTTTGTGTAGATGTTGCTCTTCATGAACATCCCGCGTATATTTTCGTCTATTTTTCCGTCAAATACATTGCCCATTTTAAATTTCGGGTCGGACACAAACTGGTGGCAGGGATATATATCCCCCGACGGGGTTACCGCGGCATATTCATGCCCGCTTCCGCAGCCTGAAAGCATCTTATACGCACAGGGACTTTCGTCAAGGTCTATCATATAATGAAAGAAGTTGATGTTGTTGCCCTCTCTTCTGTAATCCGTTATTTTTTGCGCCAGCTTTTCATACTCTTCAAATATTGCGGGCAAATCCTCCTCACGGAGGGCATAGCTTTCGGTTTCCTTTGCAACTACCGGCTCAACGCTTATCTGCTCAAAGCCCTCATGCGCCAGATGCATTACGTCCTCGGAAAAGTCCAAATTATCGCGGGTAAACGTGCCGCGCACATAGTATCGATCCTGATTGCGGCTTTCGGCAAGGCGCTTGAACTTGTCGATTATGCTGTCATAGCTTCCGCTTCCGTCCACCCTTACGCGAACCTTGTCGTGAACCTCTTTCCGACCGTCTATGGAAAGCACGACATTTGACATATTCTCATTAATGTACTCCATCTTTTTGTCGTCAAGCAGTACGCCGTTTGTGGTTATGGTGAAACGAAAATTCTTATTATGCTTTTCGCCTTCGGCTTTCGCATACTCAGTAATTTCCTTTACGGTTTCAAAATTCATCAGCGGCTCGCCGCCGAAATAATCAATTTCAATGTTGCGCCTCGCTCCGCTTTCCTTTATTACAAAATCGATCGCCTTTTTACCGACCTCGGGGCTCATCAGCTCGCGCTTGCCCATATACTCGCCGCCGTGGGCGAAGCAGTAGCGGCAGCGCAAATTGCAATCGTGGGCAATATGAAGGCAGAGCGCCTTTATAACGGAATTTTTTTCCTTATACTGCGCAAGAGTGCGGTAAATATCCTTAGTGAAAAGCATTGAATTATCTCTCAAATCCATAAGCTCTTTCGCGGCTTCCGTATGCCTTTCATCGCCGAAGCCTTCGCTTTTTGCCCTTTCCCCGTCAAACTCGCCCTCTTCAGAGAAAAAGTCAAGCATATCATATGCCTCGTCATCGAGAACGTGTACCGAACCCGAGCAAACGTCCAATGCGCACTTTACGCCGAGCGCTTCAAATTTATGTACCATAGTAATTCTCCTCAGTATATAAAATCTCAGGCAGTCATACCTGAGATTTTATATGATAGTTTAAACTTATCTGCCTCTCTTGCCCTTTTCACACTTCTGGTTTGCAACAGTGCAGGAAGTCTTACAAGCGCTCTGACAGGATGTCTGACACTCACCGCAGCCGCCGTTTTCAACAGAAGCCGCAAGATTCGCTCCGCTCAAAGTTTTAACGTGCTTCACAAAAAATCCTCCTTGTGCGGGTTCTGCGCATCAAACACGCAAATCCCCTATGTTTTTCTCCATTGTAGCACATAGTTCTTTAAAATGCAATCATTTTTTACGAAATTATCTTTTTGAAAGATTTATTCCCACGATTCCGCCTGCCATTCCGGTTATAAGGCAGTAAAGTATTTGCAGGGCAACGCCCTTTGTAAAGGCTATTCCGCCGAAAAGTATGTACCCCAAAAGATAAACAAAAAACATATACATCGCGCCTGCCGCCGCGCCCGTGAGAAAGCCTCGCCGCTTGCCCTTTGCCGCAGAAAACAGCCCTGCCACGAACACCGAAAAATAATTCAGCGCGTATACGCTCGGCGTCACCGCCTCCTCGGGCAGCGGCGTATAGCAGATGAGCAGCGCCAGTATCCCCATGAGGCAAAGCGTCACTATAAACGCCGCCGCCACCGTTTTAAGGCACGACAAAAGCCCTCTGCCGATCATCCTTTCACTTTGAACCTCCATTATACACCACTACCCCTCTCAAAATTTCTCAACTAAAATATATGCGCTGTTCCGTTATAAATACCTCCGCCGCTGAAAATAAAGCCTTGGGCGGTACGCGGTTTTCGTAGAGGTTTTCAAGCAGAAGCTCCGCCTCTTCAATATCCGGCGAGAAATCGTCTATTTCCGACCTCTCGTCTCCCTCCTCAATTCCCACCGCGTACATTTCACAGCCGAACTCGCTTTCCTCAGGCGGTTTCTTCAATATGTAGTAGCGCACTCTCAATTCCTCCCCGTTGTCCTTTTTCACCGACAAAACCCTTTCTCTCGTCATTTTCAGCTTCCTTTCCCCGCTTTTTGCGGATTTATTTGCAATTTTGATTTAAATCGGAACCCGCCGCCTACAGAGGCGGGGACATCTGCGCTTAGGTTATATCTTTAAGCCCCGATTTGTAAACGGACAGTTTTTTTCGAGTTTTTTCTTCCATTTATTTCATGTATATTTTACATATAAATTCATATTTACTCGTATTTAGCTTAACAATTTTGCAATATTTTTTCTTAATCCTATTAAGCTATCCTGTTTTTATCCTTTTTTACGGACTTTTTTTGATTTTCAAATTGTCCGCCCTCCGAGAAATTCCGATTTTTGCCACCACATGAAATTGAACGCATACAAAGCACGTTATATACTTTGTATGCGTCCTGCAATAAGACACGAAAAGAGGTGATAAAAATTTTCAGCATAAAAGACAACGAAATGGCGCTTGCAAAGGGTGACAGCTGCTGCTTTACTGTTACGGTAAAAAATCCCGACGGCAGCGTATATTCCCTGCGCGAAGGCGATAATCTGCGCTTTTCTCTCAGACAGAATAAGCTCGGAGGCGATATTCTTATAGAAAAAGAGGGCAGCCTCATTGAATTGCTGCCCTCGGAAACGAAAAATCTTCCCACGGGAAAATATCTGTACGACGTTGTGCTCATAAGCGCAGCAGGCGAAATATGTACCGTAATCGCCCCCACATCATTTGAAATAAGAAAGGTGGTACACAAAATTTGACAAACGACACACAAAATCTAATCGGCGCCGTGGATATTCCCTTTCACGGCTTGGACGGAAAAGACGGAAAAAGCGCCTACGAGGTTGCCTGCGACAACGGCTTTGTCGGCACGGAGGCGGAGTGGCTTGAATCACTTC
>CAZIBK010000175.1:0-3643 GCA_964537125.1 uncultured Oscillospiraceae bacterium | reverse complement strand
GTTTTGACTATTTCAGGAACATGCGTATAAAAAACTCGTTTATTTTATTGTATTTCTGATATCTGAACGGAAGGTCGATAAGAAACGATTTATGAAGGACGCTTTTTTCGTGAGTGAAGGTGTCGAAGCCGTGCCTGCCGTGATACGATCCCATGCCCGAATCGCCCACGCCGCCGAAGGGAAGAGCGCTTGTTGCAAGATGTATCACTGTATCGTTCACGCAGCCTCCGCCGTAGGGGACGGCTTGGCGAACCTTGCGGACAGCTTTGCCGTCCCTCGAAAAATGATAAAGAGCAAGGGGATGGGGACGGGAATTTATAAAGCTTATCGCTTCGTCAAGCGTTTTATATGTAATGACCGGAAGGATGGGACCGAATATCTCCTGCCCCATTACCGCGTCGTTTTCCGTGACATTATCCATTACGGTAGGCTCGATTTTGAGCTTATCGCGGTCGTATTTTCCGCCGAGGACAACCTTTTTTTCATCAATCAGCCCGAGCAGGCGGTCGAAGTGCTTTTCGTTGACTATCTTTCCGTAGTCGGGATTTTCAAGGGCGGAGGAGGTGTACATGGCGTTTATCTCATGAAGGAGATGCCCCATGAACCTTTCCTTTACGGATTCGTCAACAAGAAGATAATCGGGGGCAACGCAGGTCTGACCGAGGTTGAGGTATTTGCCGAAGGCGATACGCTTTGCGCTGACGGCAAGGTCTGCCGTTTTGTCAACTATGCAGGGGCTTTTTCCGCCCATTTCAAGGGTGACGGGCGTGAAGTGCGCCGCAGCCTTCTCCATGACAAGTCTGCCCACAGCCGTGCCGCCGGTAAAGAAGATATAGTCAAACCTTTCCTCCAAAAGCGCGCTGTTTGCCTCGCGTCCGCCCAAAAGCACGGCGACATATTCCTCGGGGAAGCAGTCGGAAATTATTTCCTTAATAACGCGGCTGACATTCGGAGAGTATGCGCTCGGCTTGACAACGGCAGTATTTCCGGCGGCAATGGCGTCGGCGAGAACCTCCAGAGACAGGAGAAACGGATAATTCCACGGACTCATAATGAGTACACAGCCGTAGGGCTCCTTATATACGCGGCTTACGGAGGGGAACTGAGAAATGGGTGTGTAGACGGTTTTCGTCTTGGCGAAGGTGCGAAGATGCCGCTTCATATATGTAATTTCCGAAAGAGTGAGCCCTATCTCGCACATATAGCCTTCAAAGCCGCTTTTGCCAAGATCCCGACGGAGGGCTTCGACGGCGTCGCTTTCATGCTTTTTGATGGATTTATAAAGTGAATCGAGCGCATTTTTGCGGAAGGAGAGGTCTTTTGTTTCTCCCGAAGCAAAATATTCGCGCTGTTTTTCGAGAACGGAGGAAATATTCATACTAATACGCCTTTCTGAGTATGTTTATGATATCGCTTTCGGAAGCGGCGGCGGGATTGACAATGATGGCGCCGTCGTTTACGGCTCCGCGGGCAATGACGGCAAAATCCTTTTCCGATACTTTGCCCGTTTCGGAAAGCGTAAGCGGAAGCTTTGCCTCCTTATTGCAGAAGTCAAGCAGCTCTCTGACCTTTGCGACAGCTTTTTCGGCTCGCTTTTCGGCGGCGGTGGAGGAATATTCCTCGGGGGATGATATATAAAGAAGGATTTCGCTGTATGAATCCTTGCAGCTTTCAAAATTATATTCCATGACATGAGGCAGAAGTATAGACATGGCGTCGCCGTGGGGGATGTGGCACACCGCACCCAGCGAGTGACCGATGGCGTGAACAAGCCCCACCATACTGTTGCCGAAGGAAACGCCCGCAAGAGCCGCCGCGTTTGCCATTGCGAGGCGGGCGGCTTTATCACCCGGCTTTTTTACCGCTGCGGCGAGGTTTTCGGCGATAAGCTTTATTGCGCTTACGGCAAATGCGTCGCTTACGGGATTTTTTTGAAGGCAGGAGTACGCCTCTATTGCATGGCAGAGAGCGTCGATGCCTGTTGAGGCTGTTATGCGCGGAGGAAGTGTTGCCGTCATGCGAACATCCAGCACTGCCACATCGGGAACGAGAAGGGGAGATATGTATTCCATTTTGACCTTGGCGGCTATATCGGAAATAACCGCGACGGGCGTCGCCTCGCTGCCCGTTCCGCTTGTTGTGGGAACGGCGATAAAGGGAACGGAGCCGATGCCGGACATACATTCGCAGCCCATGAGAGCTTTCACGTTGTCGGAGCGGGAGCCTATGACAAGCCGCGCGCCCTTGGCTGTGTCGATAACGCTGCCGCCGCCGACGGCTATGATGGAGTCGCACTTGTTGTCAAGATAGCATTTTGCGACGGCGTTTACCGTTTCCACCGAGCTGTCGGGAGGAACGTCCGTAAATATTGCCTTGGGCTTCGCCCCCGAGAGCGCTTTTTCGACTGTTTCGACCGTGCCGATTTTCTCCAGCCCTTTATCGGAAATGAGAAGCGGGGAGGAGGCGTTCAGCATTTTAAGCTCATAGGGAATGTTTTCAAGGGCATTTGCGCCCGAACAGATTTTGACTTTGTTTTGAAATTCATAATATTTCGGTATCATTTCCAATCCTTTCTCATCCGAAAAACGGAAGGCTGAGGTATGTAAGAATTGCGGGAACCTCGCGTTTATAGACCCGCGTGAGTATGCGAGAGGTGATTATGCGCGGGAAAAGGCAGCTTTCGGCAATGTCAACAACTCGTACAACGCCCATGGCAAGATTTATGCTGCCGAAAAGATAAAAGGAGTGCGCCGCATAAGCGCTTGCAACGCTCATCTGCCCCGTGAACACACAAAATGCCGCGGCGGCGCTTTTAAAAATTATCTCCACATCGTATTTATCGGTTTTTACCTTTTTGACAGAGCCGTCCTGTACGCGAAAGGTCAGGCGCGGAGCCCTTTTATCGGGCGATACCGCAAGGCTTATCACGCTGCCGTGGGGGATACGGGATATTTCATACATTACCCTCGAATCCGATGCCGAAAGCGAGCGCACTGCGCGGTAAAGAACCTCCATTACGACTGCGCAGGTTATATTTTTTATGTTCATTTCGTTCCCTCTCTGAGTATTGATTTCATCTCGTCGGCAACATGATTCAGCACCTCGGCTGTTTGCAGCGAACCGTCGTTCCCAAGCGAAACGGCGAGAGTATCAATGATTTTCATTGTCTTTTCATGGCTTTCGTTATATGCCTTCGCGCCTGTGTCCGAGAGCTTTATGTATACTACGCGCCTGTCTTCGGTCGAACGAGTGCGGATGATATATCCCTTTTGATCCATTTCTCCCAAGGTCTTATTCATCTGGCTTTTCAGAAGCCCCGTCAGATTACACAGGTCTGTGGCGGTAAGCTCCGGGTATTCCCTATGCTTTGACCGATGCAGCAGAAGGTTGCATATATACGCTTCGTTAAAGGTCATCCCCGTCACTATGCGCTCATTCCAGACCGTGGAATAAAGCTTCAGCCACGACGCCAATAGAATCTCCGCATTTTGCCTTATTTCATTCATTTATAACGCCTCCTGAAGATGTTCAATAATTGAATTATATAACTTGTCAAAGAGAAAGTCAATAGAAAGAAATCCGGATAAAAACTTTGATTGGAGACGCAAAAAAACCGCCCTTTAAAAGGCGGTTTTTGGTCGGA
>CAZIBK010000174.1:0-3652 GCA_964537125.1 uncultured Oscillospiraceae bacterium | reverse complement strand
CGTATTATGAGAGTTATGGCGTTATTGTAGGGAGCGGGAACGCCGAAGCGTTCGCCTAAAGAAACAAGCGCGCCGTTAAGAGTGTCTATTTCTGTCTTCTGCTTTTTTTGAATATCCTGAAGGGTGGAGGCGCAATGAGCCGCGGAAATGGGGAGGGTCTCACGGAAAAACTCCTCCTTATATTCTTCGGCGGTCGGTATAAAGGTTCTGCCGCCTGCGGCGTACATAACGGCATATGCTTCATCGATTATATGGCATATAAATTCCTTTGTGCAGTCCTGCTCGCCGAGAAAGCCGTAGGGCTTGCCGAAAACGGCGCTGAGGGGATTGAGCGCGCAGTTATATATTACCTTTGACCATATGGGCTTTACAATGTCGCCGCAGGTTTGCGCGGGAAGACCTGAGAGCGATATGGCGTTTGCAAGAGGCTTCAGACATTCCTCCGAAAAAGAATACATTGAGCCCATAAGCATTGTGTCGCGGTGTACGGATATACGGCTGACGTTTCTTTCCGGACGGGAAAAGCCTGTTATTATTCTTGAATTATAAATGACGCTTTTGTCAAAATATTTTTCAAAAGCCGTGTTTGTGCCGAGACCGTTTTGTATGATGACGATTTTGCTTTCCTCTTTAAAGAGGGAGGGCGATTCGGAAAGAGCTTCCGCAATTTCTTTGTTTGAAAAGGCTTTGGAGGTTATAAGGATATAGTCAAAGCTTTTTTCAATGCGGTAGGTGTCTGTAACGGAAAAAGAGTCGGGAGAGGCGTATATATCTCGGAAAACGCCTGTTCTTGCGCAGCCCTTTTCCTCAAGGGCTGTTTTTGTTTCGCCCTTGGCAAAGAATGTGACGTCGCAGCCGGATGAAATGAGTCCTGCGCCGATTCCGATGCCGACAGCGCCGGAACCGACAATGAGAATGGATAACATAAGATTCAACTCCTAAAGAAAATTGTAAATAAAATGTGAATAAAAAACTTTTTAGCGCGGAGCTATTGAAAAAGCTCCGACAAGGTGATAAATTGATAGAAAATTAAAAATCCGAGATTGGATTTAATTACTTATTTATGCCGATGCACGGCGGCGGAATGGAGGACATTATGAATTTAAGAGAAATAGGCGAAGAGCTCAAAGGACTTGCGGTTTTCAGAAGCGTGCTGAAGGATGAGGCGGTTTCGTCGTTCGTCGAGATGTGCCTTGAACCCTCGTCGGATAAATGCGGAGCCTTTGCGGCGAAGCTTTATGAAAAGACAGATAATCTTTCGCGTTATATGCTTGAAAAGGTATTGATTTCCGAAAATCTGTGCAGTATAAAATGCGCGTCCGACGTTGTTTTGCCCGAAGCGTTTAAAGTAAGATGCGGGGAGGAGTTGGAGCTTTTGCAGAAGGCGTCCCGCGTGACGAGCGGTGATGTTGAAAGCGAGGTGTACGGCGGCTGTCCCCTTGCAAAGTGGGTAACGGAGGATATAGACTTCAAAGCCGCATTCGCTGAGCGGATGAAGAATATAAAACGCACGGGCTTCGGCGTATTTGCCGAGCACAACATGTTTACCTTAGAGGGCGGAGAGATAGTCCCGACAATATTTCAGGACGATATCCGCATGAGCGACCTCAAAGGATACGAGCGGCAGCGCGCCCTGATAGAGAATAATATAAAGGCGCTGCTCAAAGGGAAGGTTGCCGCAAATATGCTGCTTTACGGGGATTCCGGTACCGGAAAATCAGCCACGGTAAAGGCGCTTTCCAACGAGTACGCGTCCTCGGGACTGCGGCTTATCGAGATAAAGAAAAATCAGATACAGGACATTCCGTATATTATGGGAAAGGTCAGCCGCAATCCGCTGAAATTCATATTATTCCTCGACGATTTGACCTTTGACGTATCCGATGATTCCTTCGGAAACATGAAAGCGGTGCTTGAGGGAAGCGTTGCGGCGCGGGCGACAAATACGTGCATCTGCGTTACGAGCAACCGCCGCCATCTGGTGAAGGAATCGGTTGCCGACCGTATGGCGGGAGACCTTCACGCAAAGGACACTATGGAGGAAATAGGGGCGATGACCCAGCGCTTCGGGCTTTCCGTCATTTATGAAAAGCCGGACAAGGCGTCGTACTTAATGGTGGTGAAGGAGATAGGCAAAGACTGCGGCATTGAGGAAATAACAGACGAAATGCTGAAGGAAGCCGAGGCTTTCGCAATATCGAAGGGCGGCAGAAGCTGCCGTGTGGCAAAGCAGTATATCGAGGAAGTCTTAAGAAGAGAATAAATGTATTCCCACAGCCTGTTTCGGTTGTGGGAATTTTTTTATATGCCTGCAATTATTCTGTAATCGTAAGTTTCCAGGTCTGCTTAGCGTTTTCGTCGCGCTCCGCATGGATAACGGTGTTGTCGTCCGAAACGGTGAGATAAAGATTTGAGTGAACGCTTCTGATGAGATATGTGCCGTCGCCGTTCTTTTCAAAAACCCAGCGCTGATTGTCGTCGCCTGAGGTTTGGTATGTGATAATGGGGTCGCCGGGAGTTGTGGAATTATTGGCAACATCGAGGCTCTTCCCCGTTTCCGCGTTTGTAATTACATATTCGGCGTCTGAATCGGGCGTGAGAATCCATTTCTGAGCATCGGAGCCCGAAATTGCCTCCGCCTTGAGAGAATCGGAATTTGAAAGCGCGAGATCGCCGCATTCTATCGTGCGGTAAACAGCGGCGGATTCCGAAGATACCGGCTCAACCTCGACAACATCCCAGAGCTGAACTATACTGCCGCGAAGGGTGTTCTGCTTTACCTTATCGGCAGAATCCTCAATGGGAAGCTTTGAAGAACGGGCATAAATTATGATTCCGTTATCGGTTTCGACGAAGGCGAACATCTGATTATCGGCAGAGCCGGGAGTGTATGTAATTATGTTTGCTCCGGCAGCTGTGGAGTTGCCGTTTACGTCAAAGTTCTTCCCGTTAGACACGGACTGAACGTTATAGTAGCCTTCGCGTGAGGCGGGGATAAGCTTAAACGCCTGATAGTCAAAGCTGCCGAAAGCGGCTGTGCCGAGCCCCGAATCAAGCACGGAAATCGCCTTGCCGTTAGCCTTTGAAATGATGGCATAGACCTTGTCCTCTTCAAAATCGGTCTTAAACGCGGGGGTGGTGAGGATGGCGGTTAATGTTTCCTGATCCCATGCGACGTTTTTGTCAAAGGCTTCGCCTATGGCACGGATGGGAAGATAAGTCGTTCCGTCAAGGATAATCGGGTCAACCGTATCGCCGTTCACATTTTTTGGGGTGAACTTGACGCCTGCGATATAGATATTGACCGAATCGCCGAGAGAGGCGTTTTCAGCCTCGCCGTTTATGAGAACGCTCTTTGTATCGTCGTCCCAGTCAATAGTGAGGTTAAGCGCGTTGGAAACAGCCCTTACGGGAAGGTATGTGGTTCCGTCAATGAGAAGCGGCGGAACGGCGGCGCCGTTTACATCGACACATTCAATCGTTTCCCCGTCGAGCGTGGCGGAAAGCTCCGCCGCCGCTGCGGGCAGGGCAAAAAGCGCAAGGATGAGCACGGCAAAAGCCGCAGTTAAAAGAAGTTTTTTCATTTTCAGTCCTCCTGTTAAAAATCTATAGCTATATTATATCATGTATGAGGTAAAAATCAAGGATTTTT
>CAZIBK010000173.1:0-3687 GCA_964537125.1 uncultured Oscillospiraceae bacterium | reverse complement strand
CGAAAATTGATACATAGAACTTGCGTTTTTTAAAGGCTCGTGTTACAATAATATCAGTAAAATTTTATAGGGAGGAGTTTATAAATGATAAAGTCGGAAAAAATCAGCTTTGGAAATTACGGAGAATGCCTCAGAATTACTAACGGTGAGAAGGAGCTTATAGCGACCCTTGAAAGGGGTCCGTATATAGTTCGATATGCGTTTATAGGCGAAGACAATATGTTCTTTGAGGATGCGGAGAACAAATATACCAACGATGTTACAGACTCGGAGTTTAAGGGCAATACATGGTGCGTTGTGGGCGGACACAGGCTATGGCTCAGCCCCGAGAGGCATCCGAGAACATATTATCCGGACGACTATGCCGTAAGCTGTGCAATAACGGAAAAGGGCGCGGTGCTTAAGGCTCCCGTACAGGAATGGACGCATATGCAGTATACGACCGAAATAGAGATGGAGGAAAACGGCTCCGTTAAGCTTAAGCATTATGTTACAAACAAGGGCGCGTGGGCGGCTAAGATAGCTCCTTGGACTGTAACTGTCATGCAGACGGGCGGTCTCGCGGTTATCCCGCAGAACGAGAGAAAAACGGGATTCTTCCCCAACAAGTGGGTTTGCTTCTGGGATTATACGCCGATGAACGACGATAGGCTGTATCTCGGAGAGAGATATGCCGCGCTGACACAGAAAACCGACTGTGAAAAGGCGGCAAAGGTGGGCTTCCTAAACGAGCACGGCTATATGGTGTACTTTGTAAACGGCAACGCCTTTGTAAAGAAATTCGGTTTTGAAAAGAACGCGGAATATCCCGACAACGGCTGCAACTGCGAGAGCTATACCTGCGACGGATATACGGAAATGGAGTGCCTGTCTCCGTTTGTGATCCTTGACTCGAACGAGACAACGGTGCATGAAGAGGAGTGGAGCCTTGTCAGAAGCGCGAAGGTTGAGCCGACTGACGAGGAAGGCATCAAAGCGGAGCTTGACAGGATAATCGGATGAGAGAAGTAAATTTATACACCGACGGAGCCTGCAGCGGGAATCCCGGAAAGGGCGGATACGGAGCAATATTGTCATACAACGGTCATGAAAAGGTTATGAGCGAGGGGTTTATCCTTACAACAAATAACCGAATGGAGCTTCTTGCCGCCATAATCGGGCTTGAAGCGCTGAAGGAGCCCTGCAGGGTTACGCTTTACAGCGATTCAAAATATCTTGTGGACGCGATTGAAAAGGGCTGGGTGTATTCGTGGAAAAAAAAGGGATGGAAGAAATCGGACGGAAAGCCCGCGCTTAACCCCGACCTTTGGGAGAGGATGCTTGCCCAGCTGAAAATACACGATGTAACCCTTGTTTGGCTGAAGGGACACGCGGGGCATGAGTATAACGAGCGCTGCGACGCTTTGGCGGTAGAGGCATATAATTCAAAACAGCTCGGACATGACGAGATATACGAAAGAACAGTTTAAAGGGGGCGCGCTTCATGGCGAAGCTCTTGGAAATAAAAGAAAATAACGCGGCAAAAAAGAACGTTATAAAAACATTGTTTCTGCTGCTTGCCCTTTGCGCAATAGTTTTTGGTTCCCTTGTATATTACAGGAGCGAGGAGACTATGGCAGATTCGGAAGAAGCCAAAGCGGTTGTCGGCGTTCATATAAAGGGAGCGGTTAAGAACTCGGGCTATTATGAGGTTCCCTACGGAACGAGAGTGCGCGACCTTGCGGATATCGCGGGAGGCTGCGATGAAAACGCCGATATGGACGGCGTCAATTTGGCTGCGTATGTCGAAGACGGAGAGGAGATATATTTCCCCTATAAGGGCAGCGCGGAGAACGGCGGCATAAATCTCAATACCGCCGATGCCGATGAGCTCACATCCCTTGACGGCATAGGCGATACGACCGCACAGAAAATAATAGATTACCGCGAGGCTCACGGCGGCTTTCAAAGCGTAATTGAACTGAAGGATATTCTCGGAAATTCAAAATACGAGTCGGTTCGGGAAAAATTATATGTTGAATAGGAGGCTGTGAATGCGTAAGACATTGCTTTTTTTGGCGGTTGCGGCGGGGATGCTTATATTTGCATCCGCGGCATTCGCGGAGGATCTGTTTTATGATGAGGCAAAGCCGTACAGGGACGGTTTCTTTGAAGAAAACACGGCAAGCCTTTTTGCCCTCAGCGGCAATGAACAGGGCGCGTATGACGCTATTGCCGCAGCTATACGAAATTTCCGCACCGAAGTAAATCTGGCTGAGTACAGACTTACTCCGGATCGGCTGAAAAGCGTTTTGGCAAAGGTTATTGATGAAAACCCCGAGTTTTTCTATATCGGCAACGAATACAGCTATTCACCGTCGGGAAATCATGTGGGAAAACTGGTTTTTACCTACAGATATGATAAGCGCGATGTTCCGGCAATGCTCGAAAAAATCGACGCGGAGGTCAAAACCGCCCTTTCATATATAGAGGATGGTATGTCGGATTTTGAAAAGGCGCTTGTCATACATAATTATATAGTTACAAATTACGAGTACGATTATTCCTATACAATAGCAAATATATATGATTTTGCGGATAAAAAGACCGGAGTTTGTCAGGCATATTCACTGATGTATATGTATATTATGGAGAAAATCGGCATTCCATGCACAACGGCGCCGAGCGATGCGATGAAGCATATTTGGAACATGGTGCAGATTGACGGGCAATGGTATCATGTTGACACGACGTATGACGATCCGAGTGTAAACGGTGCGGGAGACGTGATAGGATTCTGCTCTTACAAATATTTTATGAAGAGCGATGATTACATGAGTAATGATTTGCAGTCTGACGGCACATACCGCACATGGGAGTGTGACCGTGCGGCAGAGAGCGCACTCTACGATGAAAGCTTCCTGAACGCCTACAATACGCAGGTAATATATGTAAACGGCTCGTGGTACGCCGCGCAAGGGACTTCTATAAAGGAAATTGACATTCAGAGCGGAAGCGGCAGAGTGATATTCACTTCAAGCGCTTCAGGCGCGCCGAACGAATGGCTCAAGTATCAGAGCTTAAATATCGCGCCCTACGGGCAGTACATTATTTACAATACATACGACAAGATTTTTTACCTTAAGCCCGGAGAAAATCAGGCTAAAGGGCTGTATACCTTGAAGGACACGGAGACAAACATAAACGGGCTTGCGGCAGGCGGTTCGATAGTGACCTTCCAAACGGCGGAAAACCGTTATACCGCTTCGGCAACCGTATATAGAATGGATATTTCGGAAGCGCTTTCTCCCTACGATTTTGCCGTAAAATCGATAAAAATCGGGGATGGGAAGATAAGGGTGGATTACACCGCCGATACCCTTTTCGACGGCAGATATACAGTATATGCCGCAGGCTTCAACGAGGACGGCAGCCTTGCTTTTGTAAAAGAGATAACGGATGAAATCGACGCGGAGGAAGCATTTTTGTACAAGGCGTTTATATGGAGTGATACGCGGCCTCTTTGCGAGAGCGTGACGGCACAATGAGCGCGGGTACCGCGGCAGTTATTAAATTTGCCGCCGGAATTGCACTCTCACAAAGCCTTTGACGAATATTACGAATAATAAAACACCGATGGGCGCTTTTTGCAAGATATATTCAAGCATATTATTGAATTTTTTGCATAATAAAAGCGCCCTGTTTTTT
>CAZIBK010000172.1:0-3696 GCA_964537125.1 uncultured Oscillospiraceae bacterium | reverse complement strand
ACGGTGTATTTAAAGAGCTGCGGAAAAAGCGGCGGGGTATGATGTCGGAAATAAAAGGAGCTGCATCCTTGTTAGGAACCCGGCAAAATGCCGAGCTTTGCGTCATGAATGTAACTTCTGACGATATATCGCGTTCATAGGATAACGTCAATAGGTTTTCCGAAAATAACAATAACTGAAAAAAGCCGCAAAATACTCTTTCCCGCGAGGCGCGGCGATTGAAAAACAATATGCGGAGCGGTGAGAAATGCTTTTTTTGTTAGATTTAACGAAAATTCGATACAAGCCTTACTTTTTGTTGACTTCTTTTGGGAAAATGATATAATTACTTTGCATGTGTTTGTCGGAAGAGGGCAGACGGTGCATAAAAAATATGCGGCGGGAAATGAAAAGGTCAGTAAAATCCGAAACAGAGAGTAAAAACGGTATCTTACAATTAAAGCAGGAGGTACAGAAATGGCGATTTCTATCGTTATATCATTGCTCAGCGGTGTGGCGTTGTTCCTTTTCGGTATGTCTTTGATGGGCGAGGGCTTAAAAAAGGTTGCCGGAAACAAGCTGGAGGATCTTCTTTACAAGCTGACTAATACGCCGATAAAGGGCGTTATCCTTGGCGCGTTGGTGACGGCAATAATTCAGTCGTCATCGGCGACTACCGTCATGGTAGTGGGCTTCGTAAACTCGGGAATGATGAAGGTTGCACAGTCTATCGGTATTATAATGGGTGCAAACATTGGTACGAGTATTACGGGCTGGATTCTTTGTCTTTCCTATATAGAGGGGTCGCAAGGATTGGCGCAGCTTCTCTCAACGGCGACTATTTCCGCAGTGATAGCGGTAATAGGCATAATCTTTAAAATGTTCGTAAAAAAGGCAACGTACCGCAACCTCGGCAACATAATGCTCGGCTTTGCGATACTTATGGTCGGAATGCAGACGATGAGCGGCGCGGTGTCTCCCCTTAAGGACGATCCGCGGTTCGTTCATATGCTTATAATGTTTTCAAACCCGATAATGGGCATAATCGCCGGAATTTTGTTTACGGCGGTGCTTCAAAGCGCGTCGGCGTCGGTAGGTATTTTGCAGGCGCTTTCAATGACGGGAAGCATAACCTTTGCATCGGCGCTTCCAATAACGATGGGTATAGGCGTAGGCGCGGCGTGTCCCGTTCTTTTGTCCTCAATCGGTACGAGCAAGGACGGTAAGAGAACGGCGCTCATATATCTTTTGAACGACCTTTTCGGCATGATATTCTGGTCGATAGTGTTCTATTCCGTAAATTCGATTGTGCATTTTAAGTTTATGAATATGGTAATGAGCCCGATAAAAGTGGCGCTTTTGAACACTGTTTTCCGTACTGCAACAATAATCGTTCTTTTGCCGTTTATCGGTTTGATTGAAAAGCTTGTATGCGTGCTTGTGAAGGACACCCCCGAGGACAAGGAGGATCAGGCGGACTTCGATTTGCTGAAGGAGCGCTTTCTCAGCTATCCCGACCTTGCGATAAGCCAGACTCAGCGCGTCGTAAACGGCATGGCGACGAAATTACAGAAGAATGTGTTTAAATCAATGCGCCTTATAGACAGCTATTCGGAGGAAATATATGTAAAGGTTCAGGGCAGGGCAAATGTAATCAATCAATATGAGGACAAGCTCGGAAGATACATGATGCAGATGACCGAGAGAAACCTATCTGCCGATCAGCGGAGAGAGATATCGAAATATCTGTACTGTATAAGCGACTTTGAGCGAATAGGCGTCTGCGCGCTTGAAATTGCAAAGATTGCAAACGAAATGCACGAGAAGAGCATAGCTTTTTCCGAAGAGGCTAATTATGAGATAGGAGTTATCAGATCGGCTGTAAACGAGATGGTAGATCTCGCAGTAAAGACGTTTACGGAAGACGATATGCAGTCGGCAGGCAAGATTGAGCCGCTGCGCGAATTGATAAGCACAATGTGCGAGGATGTAAAGGCAAGGCATGTAGGCCGCCTGAGCGACGGCAGGTGCGGACTTGACAGAGGCTTTGCGTTTAACAATATACTCACCTTGTTTGAGCGAATAAGCGCCCACTGCTCGAATGTGGCAACGGCAGAGTTTGAGGCATATTCGGATAACCGCGATTATCTCAAGAGCGTCAGAGAGAGAAGAGATCCGGAATATCTTAAGTGCTTCAGAGATTATGAACAGAAATATATAATAAACGGATATAAGGCGCAATAAGCGTGCTGCCGGAGGGTATCGTTCCTCCGGCGTTTTTTGCCCGTATAACAATAACGCTTCCGTTATTTTATGAGCTTATTTTCCGTACAGCACCTTGAAATTGACAGGTTCCATATGCTCGTCAATAACGCCGAAGGTGTAGCCCTCCGAGGCGAAAAAGGAGAGAATGGAGTCAAGCGCTTTCGCCGTGGATTTGCGGTCGTGAAGAATAACAATAGGAACATCCGCCGTTTTTAGGTCGCGGCGGATGTTTTTTATCATTGCGGAGGGGCTTACAGCCGTGCCGATGCCGTCACGCGGATCCACGGTCCAGTCCCAAAGGCGCATATGGGCGGCGCGGAGTATCTTATACTGTTCGTCCGTCATATAAGGGTAGCTGCCGTAGGGTGTGCGGACGAGATGAGAGCGGAAGCCGAGGACGGAATAAAGCGCGTCGTTTGCCTCGTTCATTTCGCGCAGCGGCATGGACGGAGTAGAGTAGATAACCCTGTAATCGTGGCTTACGCCGTGAAGTCCTACGGCGTGACCTTCGCCGTTAATGCGCACCATAAAGTCGGGGTATTGGAGTATCCTGTCCGCAAGGACAAAAAAGGTGGCTTTGGCGTTATATTTTTTAAGCGTATCAAGAAGTGCGGGCGTGTTAAGCGTGGGGCCGTCGTCAAAGGTGATATACACAACCTTTTCTCCCTCCTCGGAAAATGCCGTCAGCACAAAGAAAAACACGGCTAAAATGACAAGGGAAATGATGATTTTCTTCATGAAGACGACCTCCGATTAAATCTAAAGAGAGAGCTTTACATCGAATTTTTTCATCCAGTGGTTTATCTGCACGAGGTAGGCGATGGTCTGGGGAGTAGTCATAAGCTGACCGTACCATGGGATGCTGCGCTCATCCGTGAGAAGGGATTCGGTCTGCTTTTTATCGGCTATCTGCCATAGCGGCGCACCGCTGTCGGCAAGGAGTGAGGACAGAATGTCGCGAAGGGCGGAAAGATACATGGGATTATGTGTTTTGGGGTAGGGGCTTTTTTTGCGCCATGCGACCCGCTCGGGCAGAAGATCCTTGCAGGCAAGGCGCAGAAGACCCTTTTCGCGGCCTTCGTAGTCCTTGTATTCCCACGGGACAGAATAAAGATATTCCGCAATGCGTCTGTCGCAGAAGGGTACCCTGACCTCAAGGGCGGAATACATACTCATGGAATCCTTTCGCATGAGAAGAGTCTGCATGAACCAGTCGAGATTAAGCCGCATCATTTCCCTCATTCGGCTTTCAAGGGGCGATAAATCGGGGCGTTTGTCGGCAAGGGATTTGGCAAGAAAGTATTTGCTTTGTACAAATTCTTGAGAATCTATCCTGCCGCGGAGCTCGGGAGCGAGGAAGGAGGCACGGTATGCGGTGCTTTGCGCCCATGGAAAGCCCTCGACATCGCGGATGTCCTTGTCGCGGTACCAGGGGTAGCCGCCGAAGATTTC
>CAZIBK010000171.1:0-3699 GCA_964537125.1 uncultured Oscillospiraceae bacterium | reverse complement strand
AGGCGGTATGAAAAATCATACCGCCCGCAATTTTCAGTACAGAGATTAGTTTTCGATGAGCTTATCGCCGTCGCTCCAGCTGTAGAGCTTACGGACTTCTTCGCCGACCTTTTCGGAGGGATGCTCGGCTGCAAGCTTTCTCATAGCCTTGAAGTGAGCCTGACCGCCTGCGGAGGACATATCGAGAAGGAAGTCCTTCGCAAATGTGCCGTCCTGAATATCGGAGAGAATTTTCTTCATTGTCTTCTTTGTTTCATCAGTGATGAGCTTGGGACCTGTGATATAGTCGCCGTACTCGGCAGTGTTGGAGATGGAGTATCTCATTCCGGAGAAGCCGCTCTGATAGATAAGGTCAACGATGAGCTTCATTTCATGAACGCACTCAAAGTAAGCGTTTCTGGGATCATAGCCCGCTTCAACAAGCGTTTCAAAGCCTGCCTGCATGAGTGCGCAGACGCCGCCGCAGAGAACAGCCTGTTCGCCGAAGAGGTCTGTTTCTGTTTCGGTTCTGAAGGTTGTTTCAAGAACGCCCGCTCTTGCGCCGCCGATGCCTGCCGCATAAGCGAGAGCGATGTCGAGAGCGTTGCCTGTCGCATCCTGATGAACCGCAACAAGATCCGGAACGCCCTTGCCCTCAAGATATTCGCTTCTTACCGTATGACCCGGCCCCTTGGGAGCGATCATTACTACGTTTACATAAGCGGGAGGAACAATCTGCCCGAAATGGATGTTAAAGCCGTGAGCAAATGCAAGAGTCATACCTTCTCTGAGATAGGGGGCGATATCGTTTCTGTACATATCCGCCTGCTTTTCATCGTTGATGAGAATCATAACAACATCGGCGATCTTAACCGCTTCGGAGGTTGTGAGAACCTTAAGACCTTGCTTTTCAGCCTTTTCCTTGGACTTTGAACCCTCGTAAAGACCTACAACAACATCGATTCCGCTGTCGTGAAGGTTAAGCGCATGTGCGTGACCCTGAGAACCGTAGCCGATAATAGCTACAGTCTTGCCCTTGAGTACGTCAAGATTACAATCCTTTTCATAATACATTGCTGCTGCCATTAAAAACAACTCCTTAACTTAAATAATATATAAAAATAATTTAAATTCGCGGCTATTCGGCTTTGATTGTAGAGGTTCCGCGGCTGATAGCCGTAAGACCTGTATGACAAAGCTCAAGTATTTCATACTGACCGAGGAACTCTATGAAAGCATTGATTTTTGAAGGATCCCCCGTGAGCTCAACAGTGAGAGAGTCAAGCCCCATGTCAACTATTTTGCCTCGAAAAACGTTTACGGAGCTCATAATTTCGGCTCTGACATTTCTCGGAGCGGCGATTTTGACAAGTATCATCTCGCGGTATATGGATTCGCCGCGCTTCATGACCTGTATTTTCTTGACGTCATGGAGCTTGGAAAGCTGCTTTACTATCTGTTCCTTCGTGGCATCGTCGCATGTGGAGCATATGGTTATGCGCGAAAACGCCGGATCCTCTGTCACTCCTACAGTGAGAGAGTCTATATTGAACGCCCTTCTCGCAAAAAGAGAGGAGACTCTTGTCAATACGCCGGAATGGTTGGTTACAAGTGCGCTGATTACAAATGAATCGTTTGTCATGATTAACTCCTCCTTTACTGTTGCTGCATAATAATATCGGAAATCGTGCCGTTGGGCGGTATCATGGGAAGTACAAATTCGTCGCTGTCAATACGGCAGTCAATGAGCGAGAAGCCCTCGGAAT
Organism: uncultured Oscillospiraceae bacterium; assembly: GCA_964537125.1. Lineage (GTDB taxonomy): Bacteria > Bacillota > Clostridia > UMGS1883 > UMGS1883 > CAZIBK01. The sequence goes on along the minus strand of CAZIBK010000171.1, from coordinate 1,954 downwards.
TAAACGCCTTTTCGCATGCCGCGGTAAGCTCTTCGGGAGTAGAGGCAAGGAAACCCTCGCCGCCCATAGCCTTTGCCAAAGCGACATAATCGGTCTTCTTATCAAGAGTGGTCTGAGAATAATGCTTTTCGTAGAATACCGTCTGCCACTGGCGAACCATGCCGAGAACGTTGTTGTTCATAAGTATTATCTTAATGGGAAGATTGTAGTAGGCTGCGGTTGCAAGCTCATTCATGTTCATATGGAAGCTGCCGTCACCGGTTACCATAAGAGTGAGCTTCCTGCCGCTTGCGATACATGCGCCGACAGCCGCGCCGAGCCCGAAGCCCATTGTGCCTAAGCCGCCGCTTGTGATGAGCTTTCTGGGACGGTTGAAATCATAGAACTGGGTTACCCACATTTGATGCTGCCCGACATCGGTTGTGACGGGCGTCTCATCCGTTGTGTACTTGCGTACGGTTTCGAGAACCACCTTCGGATTCATGGGATGGGTTTTCACGATTTTTGACGCCTCGTATGCCTTGTATGAAGCGATCTCTTCATGCCAGCCGCTTCTTTCGGAAGCGGGGAGAAGGGCGGATATTCTCGAGATTACATCGTGTATCTCGCCGACAAGACTGAGATGAGAGGTAATGTTTTTGTTTATCTCCGCGTCGTCGATATCGATATGAATTATTTTTGCGTTGGGAGCAAACTTTGATTTGCTGCCCGTTGCGCGGTCTGAAAATCTTGTGCCGATTGCGATAATAAGATCAGATGCGAACATCGACTTTGTAGCCGCATATCTGCCGTGCATACCGGTCATTCCGACAAAGCCCTCAAAGGAACGGGGAATGGCGGAAAGCCCCATCATGCTTGTACCTACGGGAGCGTCAATTGCTTTCGCGAAGGAGAGAACATCCTCGGACGAATCTGAAATAACCACACCGCCGCCGCAGTAAATAAAGGGCTTTTTGGAAGCCGCTATCATTTCAGCCGCCTTGGCGATTGCCTCATCGGAAACCTTAGGCGATTCAAACTTGGGAAGCGGCTTTGCGGGAGTAAATTCGCATACCGCCGTCTGAATATTCTTCGGAATATCGATAAGCACAGGGCCAGGACGACCGGAGGACGCAATGCGGAATGCCTCGCGGATTGTATCTGCAAGCTCGTGAACATCCTTTACTATATAGTTGTGCTTTGTGATAGGCATGGTTATACCTGCAATATCCACCTCCTGAAAACTGTCCTTGCCGAGGAGAGTTGTTCCGACATTGCCTGTGATTGCCACCATTGGAGTGGAATCGAGAAACGCCGTTGCGATACCTGTAACGAGGTTTGTGGCGCCGGGGCCGCTTGTCGCGAGAACAACGCCGACCTTGCCGGAAGCGCGCGCGTAACCGTCGGCAGCATGAGCCGCGCCCTGCTCGTGACTTGTGATATAGTGAGTAATTCTGTCCCGATTGTTGTAAAGCTCCTCATAGATGTCAAGAACGGCGCCGCCCGGATAGCCGAAAATAGTGTCAACGCCCTGTTCAACCAATGTTTCGATTAAGATTTGTGCTCCTTTGAGCTGCATTTAAGACACCTCCATAAAAATTTTGCAGAGAACATACAAAGCAGAGAACATACAAAAAACCCTGCAGTGCGTACGCTGCAAGGTAAATAATCTGTCCGCAAAGGGGCGCTGATGATTTATAAACCTGCGTGATACGCGCAAAAACTAACGCCGTTGATTAGAATGACACTGACCACGACGACGCTTATCACGACAGAAAATATATTCATCATGCGCTAATGCTCCTTTGCACTGTGATTTGTGCATAGTTTAACACTATTTTGCATGTTTGTCAACAGAAAATTTGATATTTTTAAGCCTGTAAGCCAAAAATGAGCCAAAAACGATAAAGTCTCAACAGAGCGCAGACAAAATATTCCTAAAGACCGAGACTTTGGAATACAAAAAGACCGCCGA
>CAZIBK010000170.1:0-3702 GCA_964537125.1 uncultured Oscillospiraceae bacterium | reverse complement strand
TTCACCTTACAGCGTCTGCCGTCTGTCTCATCTCCGTCGGGGGAGGCTTCAAACTCTATACAGTCTGTTATTCCATAGATATCTAAAATGTCATTATACACCGCCACCGAGCTTAACGCGGTTTTATTTTCGGTTGAAAACTCATGGCTCCCGTCATGCACATGCTCATGTATGATATTCGCCTTTGCAACGAATGCGTTTTCCGCCCAATCGCAATTTATTTCAAGCAAACCGAAGCGCCTTGGGCAGTACAAATAATGCTGTATGGAGCGAATATTTATACTCACAGCTCTTCAATAAGCGTTACGCCCTCAGGCATTGTGCGGTCAACGCTTAATGTATAATCCGCAAATTTGCGGGGAGCTTCCGTCTCTTTATTCTTTTGTATATTGATTTTGTCGAATAATATGTGAGCCGGAGCATTACCCAATGCGCTGTCGTGCTTAAATACATACAGCTTTCTCATGCACATCTTGCCTCTTGCCGCACTTCTGTCATGCTCAAACATATTTATTATCGCTGTCCACAAAAGCTTCAGATCCTCCTCCGAAAAGCCCGTAACCTTTTGTGCAAGCATTGCCGAAACATATCCCTCAACTCTGTAAAGACCGTAAGGAATAATGCTCTTTCTGCCCATTTCGGTTTCACCCGTTCCCATTCTGTCCTCCGTAGTACGCGCCTGCCTCGTTATTGAAATATCCTGACTGTACACCGGGTCAATACTCCTTGCAAAGTTTATCTGAACCGGACCGCGCACCGTTCCGCACTGATCATCGCCCGTACTCATCACGGCGCCGAAAGCTCTCACATCAAAATAATTTTTGCACATATATTCCCGCGCTTTCCGTACATCATCAGCATTTTTGCCTTTCTGTTTTTTCGTAAGACCGCACTCATCGTAGGCCTCCGTATATTTAGTGTTCAGCGCCTTATCCGGCTTTATGAGAATGTTGTATCCCGCTTCGCCTTCCTTGTAAAGCTCCACAAAGTTACGGATTTTTCTCTTTAAGCATACATCGGTAACGATTCCCTGCGCCGTCTCAGGGTCAACTCTCGGCATATTGCCCGCGTCCGGATCGCCGTTGGGATTTCCGTTTTCCACATCAAAAATTGCCACAAATTCGTATCTGTTTTTAATTGCTTCCATTTTTATCTTCTCCTTTTTTAATTATCTGACTTCTTTGCAAAAAAGCTCTGATACTGATGATAGTACCCCAATATGAACCTGCCCTGCTCGTTAAGGGGCAGCGTCTTGGGAAATTCTCCGTCAAGCTTGTCGGTAATCTCTCCGATGAGAATACTGTCTCCCTTTGCGTAATCATCCTTTGCAAGATGATACTGCGCAAGCTTCATAAGCCTTGGGAATACCGCCGCGGGATTTGAGCATGCTGACGAAAAATATGTATCTTTAATCGTCCTGTTCAGCTCGCCTTCCGCCGCATTTTTCTGGATCCGCTCCAGCACGGCAAATAATCTGCCGCACAAATAAGCGTTGTTTGTGTTTTCCCTGTCAAGCGCCATTTTTATTTCCTCCGTTCCTTTTCTGTTAATACAAGCCTTTATCGTTCCTGCTCTTACATAGTTCACGTCTCTGTCGATTTTCACCCTTCTAACCGCCGTTTCAAGCAACGAATCGGGGTATTTTGAGCCGGTAAGTATAGCATTGAAAACGGCTGCCATCATCGGCGGCGGCGTTTTTTCGTCCTTACTTTTCGGCGATTTCAGCTCCTTGAACATTCTCCAAAGGGAGATTTGCCCCTTTGCGTCATCAAGCGCCAAATCATATTGATGCTTCATCACATTTTGAAATATACTTCCGAATTTATCACGGTATATGAATTTCTGCGATATTCTTGAATTGTTCGGCGTCAGTCCCGCTATAAAGAACGCGACATTCCCGTCAACCCCAAATTGCGAAAGGTCTGCTTTTCTGCCCTCCCGCATTTGCGAAAGCGCTTCTTTAAGCATCATATTCGTCTCCGCAGCATCGGCTCCGTCTCCGCCCAGCATCGACAGCAAAAGGTCTGTTTCGCTCTTATCGTTTTCTGCCATTGCCCAAAACACAATCGTCATATCATCAAGGTATATCCTGTGATTCCCGTCTTTTAGAAGACTGTTCATTGCCTGAGTGTAGCGCTTCATAACCTTTTGAGATATTCCGCTGTTAAACGACTGCTCCTTTCCGTAGGATTCCTCGGCGCTGCTGTTAAAGCACACCAACAGTCCTCCCGCGCTCTGGCTGCCTCTTATCCCCTTTATTTTGTCATGTATTCTGGCAATGCTTCCCGCTTCGCCGCTTATTGAGCAAATGCCCTCCGTACCGTCGCCGCTCTTTTTCTCGGACTTTATTTTTTGCATTATCTCCCCGTTCATATCATGCAGCGTAATGTCGGGATGTCCGTCAAGGGCAAAGCAAAAATATTTATTTGAATAATCCTTGCCCAGTCTCTCCAATCTGACATTATGTATCTCCGCCTCGGGATTCCATTTTTCAATAAAATTTCTGTACGCAAGCACGATTTCGCTTTTCATCCCTTGTGTGAACTCAAGATTGCCCTTTACAAAGCATTCATGGGATTTTTTCGCCTTATTCGTATCGTCCTCTGTTGTAAACACACCCTTTTCGTAATTCAGCCCGAAAATATAAAGCGGTCTGTGTTCAATTATATTGAAATCTATCCCCGGCTTCTGTGTGCGCTCCGGAAGCATTATGTCTACGGGCTCGTAACGCACCTCTCCCTGTTTGCCTGCCTCAACGGGAATCCTTATATCCACAATGTCGCTTATCGTACCGTCGGGACGCAGCATTATTTTATAGCTGACGCTCTGCATCTCAAATCCCTCCGGGCAAATCTTCCCGGCTGAAGCGAGTATATCATAATAGTCGTTCAGCGCCTTTATCAGCATTTCATCATCTCCCTGTATTTCGCCACATCTATTACGCCGTCCACCATATGCGGTCTGTAAAAAATCGCATCGGCGTCGTCGGAGAACACCTTTTCCTCCCAATTGTCATTCTTAGGGCGTCCGTTGTCGCGGAATTTCATACGGTAGAGCATAAAGCCGAGGTCAATGTCACCCCTTAACGTCTCTGATATCTCTTCCAAGGGAAATTCCTCCACCAATTCTATCCCGTTTACGGAAAATTCGCGGCATCCGAGTACGGGCTGACGAAAGCATTGCCCGTTTCTGAGCCTTCGTAAAAGGATGTTGTAGTGCTTTTCCTCGCTTTCATCCTCCTTTTCGCTCCTTATACCCGTCATTTCAAAGTGAAATTCGACTCCGTACCTGACATTTTTCAGAACCATTGCGCCCCTTTGACTGATGCTTTCCTTTGTGTAAATTTCAGGCTCCGCCGTGCCGCCCTTCATCTTCTTTTTTACGGCGCTGAATTTAACCTTTTCCTTTACTTCATTTCTTCGAATGTTGATAAATTCTATGGGATTGAATACCGCTATTTTGTCTATAACGTATCTTACGGACGGTTTCCAATATACGCTTTTTATCAATCCCTCCATCGCTCCCGGAGTGGGTACGTCATAGCTTACCCTTTCAACCTTCATTTCCGGACGGGTAAAGCAGGCGTAGTCGCCGCTCACCATAATTTTAAATCCGTAGCTCATAGCTTCCTCCTCTTTATAAAATATAATTATTCTCCTTCTCCAAGTTCAAGCCGAGCGTATCATCGTAGTAATCGCCGTT
>CAZIBK010000169.1:0-3725 GCA_964537125.1 uncultured Oscillospiraceae bacterium | reverse complement strand
TTGCAAGAGCTATCGTCTCATCATCAAGCTCTATTTCATCTCCGCCGTCGCCGATAAGCGCGTTATACAAATCGACAAGCGTTGTCGATTTCATGTTGGGGCATATAAGATCCTTTGAAAGAGTGTAGAACCTCTTATCCGGACATTCATACTGCAAATGCTCCGAAATACTGATTTCCGTTCCGATAATAAATTCCTTTGCGCCGGATTCCTTCGCGTAATTCATTATCCCCGACGTAGAGCCGACAAAATCCGCTTTCCCCACCACCTCGGGTTTGCACTCCGGATGTACAAGCAGCAGCGCGTTCGGATGAAGCGCCTTCGCTCTTTCAACGTCCCTCACATTCACCCTCGCATGAATCGGGCAGCCGCCCTGAAGAAGCTTAAATGTCTTTTCGGGGACGGATTTCCTTACAAAATCGCCCAAATTGCAATCGGGAATAAAAAGAATCTTGTCGTTATCGATATTTTTCACAATCTTTACTGCCGACGACGATGTTACGCACACATCGCATATAGTCTTAAGGTCGGTAGTTGTATTTATGTATGCCACAACGGTATAATCCGGATACTGCTCCTTAACGGCTCCTATAAGCTCCTTGTCCATCTGCTCTGCCATCGGACATCCCGCAATCGGACTTGCAAGTATAACCTTCTTTGAAGGCGAAAGAACCTTCACCGTCTCCGCCATAAATCGCACACCGCACATTATAACGGTTTTCTGAGGCGCACCTGCCGCCTTTACGCTGAGCTGATATGAATCGCCCGTGAAATCGGCGATCTCGCAAATCTCTCTCGCCTGATAGCTGTGCGCCAAAATACAGACGTCGTTTTCTTTTTTGTAATCAAGAATTTTTTTCTGGAGATCGGCTACCTTCATATGCTTTCCCCTTTCTCTTCAACTTCCCGCATTGCGAGAATGGTTTTTTCAATAAGCTCGTCCAACGTCCACGAAAGCATATCCGCTCCGCGCTCAATTACTTCCCTCGAGCAGCCGGCGGCAAACTTCAAATTTTTAAACTTCTTCTTAACGGATTTAAGCTCGAGATCCATTACGCTTTTTGACGGACGCATAATTGCCACAGCCCCGATAAGCCCCGTCAGCTCATCCGTTGCATACAAAACCTTCTCCATTTCATGGACAGGCTCTATATCGACGGTCAGCATATATCCGTGACTTGCCGTTGCATGTATGAGCCTTTCGTCAATACCTCTCTCGCGCATTATTTCCTGCTCCTTAATGCAGTGCTGCTCGGGATATTTTTCAAAATCAAGGTCGTGGAGAAGACCCACCAAGCCCCAAAACTCCTCTTCATCGCCGTAGCCGAGCGTACGGGCAAAATAGCGCATAACTCCTTCAACGGTAAGTGCGTGGTGAAGATGAAATTCGTCCTCGTTATATTCCTTTAAAAGCGCAACAGCTTCTTCTCTTGTCATTATATCACATAACCTTTCCGCCCACAAGATGTTTTACACCTATCGTGGGCGGATAAAGGCGTACCCTGTTCTTTTACTGCTTGTCGCAGCCCTCGCAGGATTCGCAATCGGGGAACAGCGACTTATCGTATTCAATATTGTTTTTCTTGTAATAGTCAAGTATTGCCGCTTTTATAGCTTCTTCCGCAAGCACCGAACAGTGCATCTTGTATGCCGGAAGACCGTCAAGGGCTTCCGCAACAGCCTTGTTTGTAAGCTCCATTGCCTCCGACAGCGGCTTTCCCTTTATCATTTCCGTTGCCATAGAGCTTGACGCGATAGCCGAGCCGCAGCCGAAAGTCTCAAACTTAACATCCGCTATAATATCGTTTTCTATTTTGAGATATATCTTCATTATATCTCCGCACTTTGCATTTCCTACCTCACCCACGCCGTCGGGATTTTCAATCACGCCGACATTCCTCGGATGCGTAAAATGATCCATTACCTTTTCACTGTATAACATATTCTTTCCTCCCGTTTTGTAAATCTCTCCACACAGGCGACATATTTCTGAGCCGTTCCACCACTTCGGGAACCGCTTTCAAAATATGGTCTATTTCCTCTTCTGTATTTTCTTCGCAAAGGGACAGTCTGAGCGAGCCGTGGGCAATCTCGTGGGGACGGCCTATTGCAAGAAGCACATGGCTCGGATCAAGCGAGCCTGACGTACACGCCGAGCCTGACGATGCGCAAACCCCCTGCATATCAAGAAGGAGAAGGAGCGATTCGCCCTCTATTCCCTCAAAGCAGATATTTACGTTCCCCGGCAGACGGCGCTCTCTGTCACCGTTTAATATCGAATGCGGTATCTGTAAAAGCCCTTCGATAAGCTTATCGCGAAGCTTTGATACCTTCTTTGCATTCGCGTCAATGTTTCGACATGCCTCGTCGAACGCGGCAGCCATGGAAACTATTGCCGGAATATTTTCCGTACCCGCGCGCTTGCCGCGCTCCTGCGCACCGCCTTCAATAAGGCTTGTAAGGCGTATGCCGCGCCTTGCATAAAGCGCCCCTATTCCCTTCGGTCCGTGGAACTTGTGAGCGGAAATAGAAAGCATATCGATATTCTGCTCCTTGACATTTATTTTCAAATGACCTGCCGCCTGAACAGCGTCGGTATGGAAAAGAACTCCCTTCTTCTTGCACACGGCGCCGATTTCAGCTATCGGAAGAATACTTCCTATTTCATTGTTTGCGTACATTATTGTAACAAGCGCCGTATCGTCTCTGATGGCAGCCTCAACCTGCTCGGGAGACACCATGCCGTTTTCGTGTACGTCAAGAAGCTCGATTTCAAAACCCTGCTTCCCGAGCTTGTCAAGGGTGTGAAGCACCGCGTGATGCTCAAACGCCGTCGATATAATATGCTTTTTCCCCTTCTTCGCGCCTATCTCTGCGGCTGATATAATGGCTTGATTGTCAGCCTCGCTGCCTCCGGAGGTGAAAATTATCTCTGTCGGCTCGCATCCCAAATTTTTTGCTATGCTCTCACGGGCATGGAGCAGCGCTTCAGCGGCTTCCTGACCGACCGAGTGCAGGCTTGACGGATTTCCGTACATCTCATCCAAGTAAGGAAGCATTGCATTTATAGCTGTCTTGCTCATTTTCGTCGTGGCAGCATTATCGGCATAAACTCTCATATATATGTTCCTTTCGCAATAATATTTTCTCTGTCGTTCTGCAGCCTCAAATTTATCTGCAATTCTAAATTATAAACCAATCAACCTACTTTGTCAATAGGTTTTGTGTTATTTTCCCGCTTTCCAAACGCCAAATCCGCAATTGTTACGCCGTCAAGGTAGCTGTCAATCATTCGTTCAAGCTCCTTCCACATAGGCAGCGTCTTGCACGCGGCCGATGCCGAACACTCATCAGGCTTGCATTCCATGCACGAAGTTGTGGAAAGCTCGCCCTCCGTCGCCTTTAATATGCCGCTTACAGTGTACATATCAGGGCTTTTTGAAAGCTTGTAACCGCCGCCTTTTCCGCGAAGAGCCGTTACCATGCCGTTCTTATTTAAAGACGCAATGATGCTCTCAAGGTATTTTTCCGATATGTGCTGCCTTTCGGCAATGTCACTGAGCTTTATATAACAATCCGTGTTCTGCTCCGCAAGGTCTATCATCACCATCAGCGCATATCTTCCCCGCGAGGTTATCTTCATCTCAATACCTCCTTTCAAAAACATATTATACTACTATGTTGATAGGATTACAAGAGTAAAAATTAACCGCCGATAAAAAACG
>CAZIBK010000168.1:0-3735 GCA_964537125.1 uncultured Oscillospiraceae bacterium | reverse complement strand
TACATCTCTGCTATTGTACACTATTTTTCATTCTTTGTCAACACTTTTATTTATCTCCCTTAAAATTTTTACTCCGCTGTTGCAAAGCTGCCTTTTTTGTTGTATAATCAGTTTAAATTGATAAAAAAGAGGATTTATTTATGGATTCATTATCGATACGCGCCTACGCAAAAATAAATCTTTCCCTCGACGTTTTGGGCGTCCTTCCGAACGGATATCACAACATTAAAACGGTTATGCAAACGGTGTCGCTTTTTGACTCTGTTTCTCTTGAAAAAACAGAGTCCGGCATTGAGCTTGACTCTACCCTTCACTTTCTTCCGAACAATTCCGACAATCTTGCCTACGCCGCCGCGGCGGCATTCTTCCGCGAAAGCGGTATAAAGGGCGGCGTAAGGATATTCCTTAAAAAGTACATCCCCGTCGGAGCGGGTCTTGCGGGCGGCAGCAGCGACGCCGCGGCGGTGCTGCGCGGGCTGAACCGCCTCTACGGCGCAAAGCTTAAAACGGGCAGGCTGTGCGAAATAGGCAAGCCTCTCGGCGCTGACGTGCCTTACTGTATTATCGGCGGCACACGCCTTGCGGAGGGCATAGGCGAAAAGCTCTCGCCGCTGCCTAAAATGCCCCCTTGCTCAATAGTTCTCGTCAAGCCTCCGTTTTCCATCAGCACCGCATGGGCATACTCAAATATAGACGCCTGCGAAAATATCGTCCATCCCGATACCGACGCGCTCATTGACGCGCTCTCAAAGGGCGATTTGGAGGGCATATGCGCCGGCATGGGCAATGTTTTGGAGGATGTAAGCGTTACGCGCTACGGTATTTTAAACGACATAAAAGCAGACCTTATTTCTCTCGGCGCTTTGGGCGCTCAGATGAGCGGCAGCGGTCCCACCGTATTCGGCATATTCCGTGATGAAGAAAAGGCTGCCCTTGCCAAGGAGGCGCTCAGGCGCAAATATAGGACGGCATATGTCTGCCGGGCGATAAATTCATACGGCAGGCGAGTATAATATATGGGGAGTGTTTCTCGTTGCAAATAAATGAATTTTTTGATATATTTGATTACTCCAATCCTTTTATGGATAAAATCGGCTACGCGGTCGATAACGGCGACTATGAAAGCGCAAAGCGCGAGCTTTTGGCATATTTTGTAAAGCGCAAGGAGCTTCGCCTTTCCTATTCCGAGCCGATAACTTCGCGCGACAAAAATTTCCCTTTGGCATATATTTCACGCCACTCGATACTTCCGGGCCCCAATGAGGCGGATATATACCTTGCCTCTATTTTTGTCACGAGAGCGTCCGATACAGCCACTCTCGATTTAATGCCTTTCCTCCGCGAAAAGCTTTCGGTGATGATAATGTCCCGCCAAAAGGAGGCGGAACCGGCGTTCTTCTTTTCGCCTCATTCCATTTTTCCGCCCTATGTCCTTATCCGCACCGCCGACGGGGACGAAATAAAGCTTTCTCCCGAAAAATTTGCATTTATTTCCTCAAAGGAGCCCGACTATCCTCTTTCCGATGAGGATATATATGAAATCTGCGAGGAAAGCTCCTCTCCCGAGGAGCCCTACGGTGTGAATACGGGCAGAGTTTATCTCGCCTTTGATTTGTCGGACTATATCGACAGGGAAATTTCCTCCGTGCATCTCATCGCGAAAATAACCCTCCCCGAGAAGCTTGAAAAAAAGGAGCTTCTCGTCTTTAACGTGGCGGACTCCTCGTGGGACGAGTCTCTCACCTGGTCAAAGGTTCTCGGGAATGTGTACTCGTGGGAATCCAATCCCACAGGTCCGTCCTGGAGCAAGCCCGACGGCAGCGACAGCGAATATCTCAACGTAATATGCCGCTTCGGCTTTGCGCGCCCCATGGCGGCGCAGTACCTCTCCGATGTGGAAAAGAATAAAATTTACGGTGAAAAGCTCCTTTTCCTGATGGACTCCTTTTCAAAGAAAAGGGACGGCGGCTTTAACAGGGTGCTGGAAACCGGCGAGCGCCTTTCAAACTTTACCGCCGTACTCGGAGCCCTTGCCGACTCCCCCGCAATGACGCCCGACCTTTTGGTATCAATACTTTCCATCATGTACCGCGACATGAAGCATCTCATTGAAAATCCGGATCTCGGCTGGAGCAACTGGGCGGTGGTACGCACAAGCGGTCTTTCAAAGGCTATCGACTTTCTTCCCGAGCTAAAGGAGCATACGGCGTGGCGCAATGCCGCAAGGGAAACTATGGATATGCTTTTTGACCGTATGTATTCCCCCGATTTCAGCTTCAGGGAATCGGGCTTTGCCTACTCCTTTTGGTGCATGGAGCTTTTTATTTCGGCGTTCCATTCAGCCCTGATGAATAACGACCCTTACAGCGCCTTTTTCCGCGGAAAGCTGGAAAAAGCCCTTGACGCGTCGCTTGACCTTCTCTATCCCAATTTGTACGACACGAATATCGGCGACAGCAATTATGCGGATAAAACCTTTCTTTTGCAGTCAATCGCAAAAATATTTCCCACAAAGAAGCTCTCCGCTCTTCTGAACGGAAAAGGGCGCTCTTCTGCATGTTACTCATATTCAAACACGGCGGTTTTGCATAACTCGGCAGAAAGAGGCAAGGCTCTCTATATACTTGTTCAGGCGTCGCCCTTTGACGGTCACGCCCATGCCGACCTTGCAAGCCTTGTTTTCTACGCCTATAACAGACCGCTCATAACCGACAGCGGGCGCTACGGCTACTCGCAAAGCGATGTTTCCTCGTATCTCAAAACTCCACGGGCGCATAACTCGATTGAAATTGAAGACTCTGTCGCCAACGCCCATTCTGAGGCTGACAGCTCAATAACGCTTTTTGCCTCTAACCGCGCCTTTGATGCGGTAAAAATAAAAACCCATCCCTATAAGGATCCCGAGTGTGAACATATCCGAACCGTTTTCCTTGTAAAAAGCGACAGCTTTGCCATCGTTTCCGACTATGTTTCATGCAGCGTTTCGGCAAAGCGCTTTAATCAAAACTGGCATTTCATGCCCTCATCAAACGCCGATATAGATTATAATAATAAAATCGAAACGCATTTCTCCAAGGGCGCGAATATAAAGCTCCTCTGCCCCGCAGCCGACACTGCGGCGGTTTCCGACGATGTTTTCTCCGCAGGCTACGGCATGGCGGAGCCTTCAAAGCGCGGCGTGTTTACAAAATACGGTCAGTGCGTGTCCTTTACAACTCTTCTCCTGCCGCAAAACGCGGCTGAGGCAAGAACTGCGTCGGCAAAGGAAATGTCGCCTGCCGATAACTCCTTCTCGGCGGCGTCCTTCAATGTGGACGGCAGCATGGGCGTTTTCTATACTAAAAACACCTCGGTGGGAAGCGTGGCGTCCTGTTCGTTTGACGGCGAGGTCGTGTATATATCCGGCGACCGTATGTTCTTAGCCGCGGGAAAGAGCCTTACAATAAACTCCACCCTCTGCGTTGAGAGCGAAAAGATAATAAACGATATGTATCTTCATATTTCCGGCGGCGTTGTCGTTGTGGAAAGCTCGTCTCTCCATCCCACAACATCCCGAAACGAGGCAATAAAAATCTATGCCCCGAAAACAACTCATGTCCTCTTTAACGGCGATCCGATACCCTTTACACTCTATTCCGACTACGTTTACGCCCTCGGAGTATAAAAGAGCCGATTTTTAAGAAAGCTACTTCCGACAAAAAACGATCCCCAACAGGTCAAACCGAAAATCTGACG
>CAZIBK010000167.1:0-3769 GCA_964537125.1 uncultured Oscillospiraceae bacterium | reverse complement strand
AGGCACGGCGGATTTTTTATTACAGATTCGGGTACAGCGCCTTATATATCTTTTTATACAGAGCTATTTTTTCCACATGGTTCTTTGTCTCGTCGTAGGGAATAGTATCCAAGCTCTCCCCGTCGGTGGAATAGGTCGGGTCGCCGAGCCATTCCCGCACCCTGCCCTCTCCGGCGTTATAGGCGGCTACGGCAAGCTCCTCGTTTCCGCCGAAAAGCTCCAGCATCCTTGCAAGATAATACACCCCGAGCTTTATATTTATCTCAGGTGAATAAATGTCGTTTTCGTTAAGCGTAATTCCCGTTTTTTCGGCGCAGAAGAGCGCCGTATCGTCGGTAAGCTGCATAACGCCCTTTGCCTCCGCCTGAGAAACGGCGTTTGCCTTAAAATTGCTCTCCGCCTTTATAAGCGCCGTCACAAGATAAGCGTCAACTCCCTGCGCTGCGGACTCGTTTCTTATGATTTCCGTATATCGGAGCGGAAAAAGCCTGTATGCTCCGAACACGCCTGCGGCAATAACGGCAAAAACGAGCAATATTATAAATACATACTTAAAAAACCTCAATTCCTTCTCCCACCCCTATTCGTCGCGTATTGTTTCAAAGATTTCTATAACTCTGCGGTTCAGATTCTCCACATTCCCGTTATTGAGTATGACAAAATCCGCCCCGTGCGCATACTGAATGTCGGTCGGCTGTGAATTGATACGGTCAAGAGCCTGCTGCTCCGTCAGCTGATCGCGCTGCATTATGCGCTTTATCCTCATATTTACCGGAGCCACAACGGCGATTATAAAGCTGCAAAGATCCTTCAGCTTTGTCGTTTTGAGAACCGCCGCGTCAATAACCGCAACCTCCGCGTCGCTTTCGGAAAGCAGCTTTTCAGCTTCATCGACTATTTTTTTGTGTGTAATTACATTAAGTGTTTCAAGGGCGCTTTTTGATGAAAAAACAATCTCCCCCAACGCCCTCCTGTCAAGAGCTCCGTCAGGCTTCAGAACGCCGTTTCCGAACTCAACCGTTATCTCCTTCAAAACATCCTCGCGGGCAGTTATCATATGCCCTATTTCGTCCGCGTCTATTATGCACGCTCCCATGGAGGCAAGCAGCTTGCACACCTGCGACTTTCCGCTTCCGCTGCCTCCCGTTATGCCAAGCACCAATTTCTTATGCATCGGTTATTTCCTCCCTATTTCGTATCATACCAACGCTTCCCGCTTTTTACCTCCGCCACAAGCGGAACGTTTAGATTGGCTGCGCCCTCCATCTCTTCTTTGAGAATTTTCATTACCTCATCCTTCTCCTCGGGCGGAGCCTCTACAATAAGCTCGTCATGCACCTGCATCACAAGGCGGGAATTCGGGCATCTTTCGCAAAGCGCCTTATACACTCTCACCATGGCTATCTTGATTATATCCGCCGCCGTCCCCTGAATGGGCGTGTTCATTGCGGCTCTCTCTCCGAAGGCGGCAAGATTGCGGTTCTTCGCGCCAAGCTCCTCGATATATCTGCGGCGGCCGAAAAGCGTCGTCACATAGCCGTCGCGTTTCGCGCGGGCAACGGTTTCCTCCATATATTTTTTAACGCCCTCGTATTTTTCAAAATAGCTTTGAATATAGCTTTTCGCCGCCTTTATGCTTATCTTAAGCTCCTTCGCCAGGGAAAAATCACTCTGACCGTATATTATGCCGAAGTTCACGGTCTTTGCGGCAGAGCGCATCTCGGGCGTCACAAGAAAATCGGGTACGTTAAACACCTGCGACGCTGTGAGGGTGTGTATGTCCTCATTGTTTTTAAAGGCGCGCGTCATGTTTTCATCGCCGGAAATGTGCGCCAGAACTCTTAATTCTATCTGCGAATAATCTGCTCCCACAAGGGTGCAGCCGTCCTTTGCGACAAACATTTTCCTGAATTCGCGGCCCAAAGGCGTTCTCGTGGGTATGTTCTGCAAATTCGGCTCCGAGGAGCTTATTCTTCCCGTAGCGGTGACGGTCTGATTGAGCATGGAGCGTATTCTTCCGTCGGGCTGTATCACATCATAAAGGGCGTCGGCATAGGTGGATTTGAGCTTGCTGAGCGTTCTGTACTCAGAAATAAGGTCAACAATCTCGTGCTTCCCCGAAAGCCTGTCAAGCACCTCGCTGTCGGTGGAATATCCCCTTTTTGACCTTTTCACAACGGGAAGATGCAGCTCCTCAAAAAGCACCTCTCCGAGCTGCTTCGGCGAGTTTATATTGAAGGACCTCCCCGCCATAAAATATATGCCCTCTTCCACGGCGGTCAGCCTTTCGCCGAGCATTTTTCCGAATGCCGCAAGCTCCTCGCGGTTTACGAGGAACCCCGTACACTCTATCGAATACAGCACCTCCGCAAGCGGAAGCTCGATATCGTATAAAAGCGCCTCCTGGGAGTTTTCTTTTATTTTCTCATTCTGCTTTTCGTAAAGCGTCGGGAGAGATACTGCCGAAACGGGCAGATTATATACGGGGCAGACGGCTTCAATATCGTAGCTTGATTTTGACGGGTTAAGCACATATTCCGCAAGCTCAAAATCATAATACTCTCCCCTGATATCTATGCCGCTGTCCTTTAAAATATGCTTTGCCTTCTTATATCCGAAGGTGAGCTTTTTAATATTTTCGTTTTCGAGTATGTCCCTCACAGATGATATTTCGCAGACATAGGGCGCGCCGCCGCACTCAAAAAACAGCCTTTCCTTTATGAAAAAGAAAAACGAATCCTTCTCGCCCGCCTCTTTTATTACGCTCCCGTCAGCCTCCTTTATCTCGGGCGTCTCTGTCTCAGGCTCCTTTCCGAGCGCCTCAACACCGAGCCTTTCGGCAAATTTCTTAAGCTCAAGCTGTTCAAGCTTTGCCGCAAGGCGCGGCATATCATATTCCTTAACCGCCGCGTCCTCTATCTTAAAATCAAGGGGAATGTCGCGCACTATCGTCGCAAGGCGCTTGCTGAGATATGCGTCGTCCTTCCCGTCCAAAAGCCTCTGCCGCTGATTCTTTTTTATAACCGGGGAGTCTATATTTTCATATACCCCGTCTATGGAATGAAAGCTTTCAATAAGCGTGAAAGCCGTTTTCTCCCCTATGCCCGCAATGCCGGGGATATTGTCGCTCGCATCGCCCATAAGCCCCTTTACATCGATAAATTCCGCGGGGCTTATGCGGTATTTTTCAACAAATGTGTTTTTGTCCACAGGCTCGACTACCGTCTGCCCTCCTCGGCTCGTGGTGAGAAGCACCGTAGTGGTATCGCTCGCAAGCTGCAAATCGTCGCGATCCCCGGTCACTATGGCGCACTTAACCCCTTCCCTTTCGCACATGGCAGAAACCGTGCCTATAATATCGTCCGCCTCATAGCCCTCCGCATCGAGCATTTTAATATTCATTGCTCCCAGCAGCTCCTTAAGGTGAGGCATCTGCTCTGCCAAATCATCGGGCATTCCCTTTCTCTGCGCCTTGTAAAGGGGATATTCCTTGTGCCTGAAGGTGGGCGCCCTCAAATCAAACGCCACACAAAGATAATCGGGCTTTTCGTCCGATAAATGCTTCATCAGTATATTCATGAATCCGAAAATTCCGTTTGTGGGGATGCCGTCCTTCGTGGAAAGCGGGCGTATTCCGTAATAAGCGCGGTTTATTATGCTGTTTCCGTCTATAATCATTAAGGTTTTCAAATCACTACCTCCACTCCTGCTTTCTATTATACTATTCTTTTTCCTACTCTTCAAGTTTTTTCTCAAAATGAGAAAAAAG
>CAZIBK010000166.1:0-3803 GCA_964537125.1 uncultured Oscillospiraceae bacterium | reverse complement strand
ATTTAGCGGTACAAGAATTTCGGGAAACGAAAAATAGTAACAAAGGTGTTGTGGAAGCTAAATTTTTAAAACTGTATTCGAGCGAGGGAAATTTTGAGGGATATATCTATACTATAGATGGTAAGGAGTTTCGCTTTAATACAATAGACGAAGTGCAGGAAAATCTTTCGCGTATCGGGTATGAATACAAAAGAACGGAATTTCGGTTGTATGTATTTGAGAATAAAGAAATTTCCGAAAAATATAAGGCAGAGTGCAAAGAAACAGGAAAAGAGAAAAATGCGGGAGATTGTAGCGGCAATCGCCCGTATTTTTAGTATAGTAGAAAATTATTTCATGCGGTTTTTATAACTACCGGGGAATGACGGAAATCCTCGCCCGAGGGGATATTGCGGACTATGTTATATATATCTGTCGCCATCGATTCAAGAAGAAAAACATCATTATTCTTAAGCTCTACACCTTTTTGTATTATGGGTAGAGAGGCATTTTTTTTCATTTCCGCAATAACGGCGCTGCCGCGTGTGTTTTGCGCGAGAACTCGGATATAGGCGGGATCTTCCGAAGGGGAGTGTGTGTTCTTGAGAACGGCGTTCCATATTATCCGCCTGATACGGCTCTCTGTAAAGTTCTTAGACTTTACAGCAGAAACAACATCGTTTACCGTAGTTTCGCGCCTTGCCGAAACGAAGCGCGAGGCAAGCGCGGAAGAGCAGTCAGGGATATTTAAAAGAAAGTCATAATCGGCGGAGCGGAGAGCATATAATATTATGTCGGAAAACTGCTTTTCAAAAACGGGGACAGGATACGGGAAAGAGGGCATAAAATTCTGCGTGAAGCTGCCCTTTTCGATAAGCGAACGAACGTGCGAGGCGGAGGCTATGGAATTTGAGGCGACGTTTGAATCGTGCATTGCGCCGAAGCGCTTTAAGGTCAGTGGCTTAATTGACGACCCTGTCCTTTTCAAGGCTCTGATATATTCTATGCCCAGAATGTTGTTGGGAGCCGAAAGTACAAGCGGGTCTACGCCCATTTTCCCCATTACGGCGCTTTTTGCCTTCGGATAGCTCATGCCCGAGGACAGGTTCTCCTTCAGCCCGGTCTTGAAGGCTTCATCCTCGTTTAATGAAAGCGAAGCGGCGCGGTTTAAGACGTCTATATCTCCGCATTCGGATCCGAAAAAGAGGAGAGATACCACGTTTGAGGCGTTTAAGAGCTTTACCGCGCCGAGTGCAAAATTTTCCGCTGAGGAAAGGGAGTAAATGAGCGGAAGCTCGATGACAAGGTCTACGCCGTTCATGACAGCGGCGCGTGCCCGTGAAAACTTATCGTATATTGCAGGAGCGCCGCGCTGTACGAAATTGCCGCTCATAACGGCAACGCAGGCGTCAAAATCCTCCTTAACGGCGTTCACAAGATACCCGTGACCGTTGTGAAAGGGATTAAATTCGGCTATTGTTGCGCAAATATTCATGAAAATCACACTCTTTTTTGTAAAAATCAGTTGAAACCGAGAAAATAGAGGAGTATAATATAAAATATAAAATATATTAGCGGAGGAATAAAAATGAGTAAATTCTTAGACAACATGATCGCAAAGGCAAAGTCAGACAAGAAGACAATAGTCCTGGCAGAAGGTTTCGACGTAAGAACAGTTAAGGCTGCTGCCGCCGCATCGGCGCAGGATATTGCCGATATCATTATTTTAGGACAAAAAGATGATATTTGCAAGATGGCAAAGGAAGAAAATGCGGATATTTCCAAGGTAAGAATAGTTAATCCGGTTGAGGATGAAAGCTTTGATGACTACGCAAATACATTTTATGAGCTCAGAAAGGCTAAGGGCATGACTCCCGAAAAGGCGGTAGAGACAATGAAGAACCCCCTTTATTACGGAGTTATGATGGTATATAAGAACGTTGCCGACGGTATGGTTGCGGGCGCTTGCAATGCTACGGCAAATGTTATCCGTCCCGCTCTTCAAATACTTAAGACCGCACCCGGAACAAAGCTTGTAAGCGCATTCTTTGTAATGTGTCTTCCCACAGACGAGTACGGAGAGGAAGGAAACCTTATTTTCGCAGACTGCGGTCTGAATGAGAATCCCGATGCTGACGCTGTTTCTGAAATTGCAATATCATCCGCGCAGAGCTTCCGCTCGTTCATAGGCGGAGAGCCGAAGGTTGCAATGCTCAGTTATTCGTCTTACGGCAGCGCAAAGAGCGAGCTTGTTGAAAAAATGCAGCTTGCCACAAAGCTTACCAAGGAAAAGGCGCCCGAACTTGCCGTTGACGGCGAGCTTCAGCTTGACGCGGCTATTGTTCCCTCTGTTGCGGCGCTTAAGGCTCCCGAAAGTAAGGTTGCGGGTCACGCAAACGTTCTTGTGTTCCCCGACCTTAACGCGGGTAACATCGGCTATAAGCTTGTTCAGAGGTTTGCTCATGCGGAAGCTTACGGCCCCGTGCTTCAGGGTATCAGAAAGCCCGTAAACGACCTTTCGCGCGGATGCAGCTGGGAGGATATCGTGGGAGTTATCGCTATAACATGCGTACAGGCACAGGCTGCTGCCAAATAATTACCGAAAGGAAGACAGAAAATGAAAATATTAGTTATAAACGCCGGAAGCTCATCTCTTAAGTATCAGCTTATAGATATGGATCAGAGCATCGTTTTGGCAAAGGGTCTCTGCGACAGAATAGGCATAGACGGCTCAAAGCTTGAATACAAGCCCGCAGGAAAGGACAAGATTGTTACTCCGGTTCCCATGAAGGATCACGCTGAAGCCATAAAGCTGGTTTTAAGCGCCCTTGTAGATCCCGAGACGGGCGTTATATCCTCAATGAGTGAAATAGGCGCTGTCGGACACAGAGTCGTACACGGCGGAGAAAATTTCTCCGAGAGCGTTGTAATTACACCGGAGGTTAAGGACGCGATAGCGGCATGCAGCGAGCTTGCGCCTCTCCACAATCCCGCGAATATTATCGGTATCGAGGCTTGCGAAAAGGCAATGCCCGGAGTTCCTAATGTTGCGGTATTTGATACGGCGTTCCATCAGACTATGCCTCAGACGGCATATATGTATGCGCTTCCGTATGAATATTATGAGAAATACAAGGTAAGAAGATACGGCTTCCACGGCACAAGCCACAAGTATGTATCAAAGAAAGCAGCCGAGCTTGTGGGGAAGGATATTTCCGAATTGAAGATAATTACATGCCATCTCGGAAACGGCAGCAGCGTTGCGGCTATAGAGAACGGCAAGGTTGTGGATACTTCCATGGGCTTTACGCCACTTGCGGGGCTTCCGATGGGTACAAGATGCGGAGATATTGACCCTGCGATTGTTACTTATCTTATCGAGAAGACGGGCGCTTCTCCGAAGGAATTTGATACTGTGATGAACAAAAAGTCGGGTATGCTCGGAGTAAGCGGAAAGTCCAGCGACTATCGCGATCTTGAAGCGGGCATGAACGCGGGCGATAAGCGCTGCGAGCTTGCATTTAATATGTTCATCTATTCTCTTAAGAAGACCATAGGCGGATATATCGCCGCAATGAACGGTGTTGACGCGATTGTATTTACGGGTGGTTTGGGCGAGAACAACGGTATGCTCAGAGAAAAGGTGATGAGTAATTTCTCCTTCATGGGAATAAAAATTGATTCCGTAAAGAACGATACAAAGAGCGATTACCGCCTTGTTTCCGCACCCGATTCCTCTGTGGCGGTAATGGTTGTTCCGACAGATGAGGAAATGATGATTGCTATAGATACGAAAGCTCTTACAGAAAAATAAAAAAAGGTAT
>CAZIBK010000165.1:0-3806 GCA_964537125.1 uncultured Oscillospiraceae bacterium | reverse complement strand
TTTCAGCTGTTTTTGCATTTTTGATTAAATCAGTCTTCGCTTTGTTCTGCTTTTCCGTAGAGGTTCAGCCTGAAAAGACGGGATTCGTCCTCAGGGCTCTCGCACTCGATGGTAGCTTTGCTGAGTTTGCCGCCCTCAAGAACGGACATAACACCGACTATACGGCAGAACGCGGACTGAAGGTTGATTTTGTCGCCTTCTTCTGTCGTCATCCAAACCTGACCGGTGCAGTTTGAAAGCTCCTTAACGAAAGCCTGTAAATCGAGATCGTGGATCATGAATTTTTCCATAGAAAAAAACCTCCCTTAAATAAGAATAAATTTGATGCGGAATATGTAGAATGTGTCCGTCATTCGGAATTATACTATAACGAAAAAAGCGTTTTGTCAACCTTTGTTACCCAATTGTAATATAAATAAGCTCCGATTCCGCTTTTTAGCGGATGAAGAGTTGAACACTCAAAGCCTTAGCGCCGCTTCAGGAGAAGGACTGCTCGGTGCGGTTGATGATTTCGTCCTGAAGCGCCTTGGAAAGGTTGCGGAAGTGGTCGGAGTAGCCTGCCACGCGGACTATGAGATCCTTATATTCCTCGGGATGAGCCTGCGCGTCAAGAAGGGTTGCGCGGTCAATTACATTGAACTGTATATGGTGACCGTCCATGCCGAAGTATGTTCTGATCAGAGCCGCCATATTGGAAAGACCGTCCTCCCCCGCGACAACGGCGGGAGTAAACTTCTGATTGAGAAGCGTTCCGCCTGTTCTCAGGTGATCCATCTTTGCGCAGCTTCTGATAACGGCTGTGGGACCGTTTACGTCGGCACCCTTTTCGGGAGATATGCCCTCGGAAACGGGCTTTTGGGAAAGACGGCCGTTCGGGGACGCGCCCATTACCTCGCCAAAGTAAACGTGGCAGGTGGTGGGGAGCATATCAATGCGATACTGACCGCCCTTGACGGTGGGCTTGCCTGTGATATAGGAGCAGTATTCGTCAAACACATCTTTCATGATGGAGTCGGCATAGTCATCGTCATTGCCGTACTTGGGAGTTTTATTGGAAACAAGGTTAAATATGCGATCCTCGCCCGCAAAATTATTGCGGAGAGCGGAGATAAGCTCCTTCATGGAGAAGTTCTTCTTATCAAACACGTTATACTTTATGGCGGCAAGGCTGTCGGAGATGGTTCCTATGCCTACGCCCTGAATGTAATAGGTGTTGTAGCGCGCGCCGCCGCAGTTATAGTCCTTCGCCTTTTCGATACAGTCGTCCATGATAACGGAAAGGAAGGGTACGGGCATATATTTTGCAAATATCGCTTCTATAATATTATTGCCGGCTATTTTTATGTCAAGGAAGTAGTGCATTTGCTTAACAAAGGCATCGTAGAGCTCCTCGTAGCTTTTAAAGCTTTCGGGGTCGCCGGTTTGTAAGCCTATCTGCTTGCCCGTATAATTGTCAAAGCCGTTATTGAGCGTTATTTCGAGAACCTTGGGAATGTTGAAATAGCCTGTGAGAGCATAGTTTTCCTTGCCGAGGCAGCCCGTTTCAACGCAGCCCGTGGAGCTGCCGCAGCGCGCATCGGCAATGGACTTGCCCGCATTGAGAAGCTCCTGAATTATGGCCTCGGTGTTGTAGAATGCCGGCTGCCCCCAGCCCTTTCTTGAAATTTCACACGCGCGGAGGAGAAATTCCGGCGGAGTTTTTCTTGAAATCTGAACATTGCTTGAGGGCTGAAGAAGCTTCATCTCGTCCATAGTGTCAAGAATGATATAGCTTACATCGTTTACTCCGTCCCTGCCGTCCTCTGTGATGCCGCCGGTATTGATGTTGCAAAAGTCGGTATATGTGCCGCTCTCCTTAAGAGTAATGCCTACCTTCGGCGGAGCGGGCTGATTGTTGAACTTTATCCAGAAACATTCCATAAGCTCGCGAGCCTTGTCGTAGTCAAGTATGCCGTCGTTTACGTCCTTGCGGTAGAAGGGATAGAGGTGCTGGTCGAGTCTGCCGGGGGTGAAGGCGTCCCAAGGGTTTACCTCGCTCGTTACGCCGATATGCACAAACCAGTACATCTGAAGAGCCTGATGAAAGGTCTTGGGGGCAAATTCGGGAACGACCCTGCAGTTCTCGCCGATAAGAAGAAGATCCGCCTTTTTCCCGGGGTCGGTTTCCTTTTCGGCAAGCTGAAAAGCATATTCGCTGTAACGGCGGCCGTATGTGATTATGGCGTCGCAGGCAATGCTCATTGCGGTAAGCTCCGCCTTTTTATCGTATGCGTCGGTATCGTTTATGAAGTCAATCTCGGAAAGGCGCTTTTCAATGTCCTTTTTATAGTCGGAGAAGCCCTTTTTATAGAAGCCGCCGCCCGCGCCGGTATGCCCCGGACCGCGCTGCTCCATAAACTCGGTAAACATACCTGCGGCATAGCAGTCCTTCCATTCGTCGGAAACGGAGGACATGATTTTGTGGCGGATAGAGCGGTTTTCCCAATAGGGAATAATTTTCTCCGCCTGGATTTTCTTATCCTCCTCGGTTACCTTAAAGCTGATAAGCTCGCGGGCGTTCATAACCTCCATATCCTCGACGGTGTGGCAGCAAAGCTCGGGGAAGGTGGGCGCGCACTGAAGGTCGGTACCCTTTTCGCCGACAATAAGCTCGCCGTCGTTTATTACGAGGGTTTTCCTTTCCATATATTCCTTGAAGGCGAGAGCGCGGAGAACGGGAATGTCTGCGCTGCCCTCATATTTTTGGTAAGCCTCCGTCATTATACACGCGCGCTCGATAGAAAGCCTCGGTTCTGTCGAAACGCTCTGCTCGCGGAGCTTTTTTGTTCTTTCTGTGTAGCCTCTCATGGTTCAGCCTCCTATTTTAATGTTTGTAAAGCCTTCGGCTTCAAATGCTTTTTTGAAATGCTCAAGCTTTTCGGCGGACGGGGTACTCATCAAATCCCCGTCGTAGCTGCGCCCGAGCTTAGTATATTTATATTTCCCCATATCATGATACGGAAGAAGATTTATTTGCGATATTTTAATGCCCGATACTTTTTTCGCAATCCTTTCGACGTCGTCAAAATCCGCGTTGCAGCCCTCGACAAGAGGGAGGCGGAGAAAAATGTTCGCGCCCCTTTCGGAAAGCTTAAAAAGATTATCCCATATAAGCTCGTTGGGAACGCCCGTAAGCGCCTTATGTAATTCCGAGGAATACGCCTTTATGTCGTAGAGAAAAATATCCGTATAGGGCAGAACCTTCTCAAACTCGGAAAAGGGGACGAAGCCCGATGTATCCACCGCGGTTTTTATGCGTTTTGCCTTGCAGAATTTGAGAACCTCGGAAATAAAGTCCGCAAATATCATACATTCGCCGCCGGATAGGGTCACGCCTCCGCCGGATTCCGAATAAAAGGGGATATCGCGTTCGATGGCGCTGCATAAATCGGATAAGGAAAGCTCCTTGCCCGATATTTCCCTTGCGGAGTAGTAGCAGACGTCGGCGCATTTGCCGCAGACAGTGCATTTTGCGCGATCCGTTACTATGCTTTCGCCCGATACGGAAAGCGCGCCGTTGGGACAGGCAAACACACATCTGCCGCACAGACGGCAGTTTTCGCCGTTATACATTATTTCGGCGCCGGGCAGGTGGGTTTCGGGGTTATGACACCATTTGCAGCGGAGGGGGCAGCCCTTGAAAAAGACCGTGGTTCTTATACCGGGCCCGTCTTTTGTGGAAAAACGCTGTATATTTGAAACAAGAACTTTCTCGGACATTTGACCGTTCCTTTCCGCAAAATGAAAATCATTCTCGATAAATGATT
>CAZIBK010000164.1:0-3813 GCA_964537125.1 uncultured Oscillospiraceae bacterium | reverse complement strand
GACATCATTTGATGTCTGTTTTGTCACGCCATTCTTTACTGCAAAAATTGCCTAAGCTTTTTTCATTTTTTCTCTTGACTTTTAACAGTTAGTCTCTTTTCCTATGATTTATAGCTGTCAGGGATTATAAAATTCATGCTTTGTTAATAAAAAAAACACATGTGAATTATATTGAAACAGTATTATAAATGCACAAGAGTATTATACACTTAAAAAAAAGATTTCACAATAGTTTTTTTTATGTTATAATGTTCTCATAAAGCCGGTTCTGTTTATGAGAACATTGAGGCTGCGTAAAAATGCCCTTGCAAGCATTTTTGCTTATGGTATAATATTATTGAGATGATTTTACGGACGGATTAAAAAGAATATGGGAGGAAACATTATGAAAAAGACACCGAGAGTTATGATTGTTGACGACGACGCCAACATATGCGAGCTTGTCAGGCTTTATCTTGAAAAAGAGGGCTATGAAACCTGCATTTGCCTCAACGGCGAGGCGGCGCTTGAAGAGTTCCGCACAAATCAACCCGATATGGCGATACTTGATATAATGATGCCGAAGGTTGACGGGATAACAGTGTGCCGGGAAATAAGGAAAACAAGCGATATGCCCGTAATAATGCTGACGGCAAAGGGCGAAACCTTTGACAAGGTATTGGGACTTGAACTTGGGGCGGACGATTACATAGTAAAGCCCTTTGAAGGAAAAGAGCTTGTGGCGAGAGTTAAGGCGGTTCTGCGCCGCTATCTGAAGGACGAGGAGGACGAGAAGCTGATAGAGCTTCCGGACCTGAAGATAAATTTGTCGAATTATGAGCTTGTTGTCGGAGGAAAAAGCCTTGAAACCCCGCCGAAGGAGCTGGAGCTTTTGTATTTCCTTGCGTCGCATCCGAACCGCGTGTTTACGCGCGAGCAGCTTTTGGAGGATGTATGGGGCTTTGATTACTACGGCGACAGCAGAACGGTGGACGTGCATGTAAAGAGACTGCGCGAAAAGCTTGAAGGCTTTGAGAACGAATGGCAGCTCAAAACAGTATGGGGCGTCGGGTATAAGTTTGAGGTTAAGTAATCGGGCGGGGAGCAGGTGAACCTGTTCCCTCCGTGCTTTGGAGGACAGACAAATGCGAAAAACCATATTTAGGGAAATGTTCTTTTTGAATATGATTACGGTGCTTCTGTCGATGATTGTAACGGCGGCTCTTCTATATACTCAGCTGGGCTCCTATTTCAAGAACGCGGTATATGAAAATCTTCACACGAGAGCGACTCGCGTTGCGGATACTGCGGCGTTTGTGATGAATTCCTTCCATTCGCGTATATCACAGGAAATAGTGCAGAGAATTATAGAAATGGACGGAGAGGTAAACGCCGTTATAATAACGGACGAGAACGGAAACGTGATTGCCACATCGGGGATAGACGCGGAAAAGACGGATTTGTCGCTTATTACAAAGGATTTGATATCGCGCTGCCTGTTCGGGGAGACTGTTTCCGAGGAAGGGCATCTCGGCGGCGCGCTGAGTGAAAATTCAATGTATGTTATGGTGCCGATAAATACAGCCGGAAGGGTTGCGGGAGTTGCAATAGCGTGTACGACGGAGCCGTACATACGAAATATGCAAATTGACGTTATGGGTCTGTTTTTATCTGCGGTGATGATTGCGGCGATACTGTCGTTTATAATATCGGCAGTCTTTTCCCAGAGGATTGCAAAGCCCATAAGGGAGATGACGGAGGTCGCGAGAAAGATAGCGTCGGGAGACTTTTCACAGAGAGTATCCGCCGAGACAAGAGGCGAGATGCGTGTGCTTGCTTCGAGCTTTAATCAGATGAGCGCGGCTATAAAGGAAATGGACGATATGCAGTCGGCGTTTATATCGGACGTAAGCCATGAGCTGAGAACTCCCATGACAATAATATCGGGTTTTGTGGAGGGAATCCTTGACGGAACCATCCCCGAAAAGGAGCAAAAGAAGTATCTGGATATAGTTCTCAGCGAAATTAAGCGCCTTAACAGGCTTGTAAACGATTTGCTTGAAATGTCGCGCCTTAAGAGCGGCAAGATGGAATATAAGATGGTGCCGTTTGACATCAACGAAAATATAAGGAAGGCTATAGTTTCCTTTGACAAGCGCCTGTCCGACAAAAACATAAACCTTGAAGTGGATTTTGAGCATGATTCGGCATATGTTATGGGAAGTCAGGATTCCATATACCGCGTGATAACGAATATAATGGATAACGCCGTAAAATTCACACCCGACGGAGGCGAGATTAAAATATCCAGCAAAAACGAAGGAAGCAAGACTGTAATCGCGATACAAAATTCGGGCAGCGGACTTTCGGAAAAGGAGCTTGTACACATCTGGGATCGCTTTTATCAGACGGACAAGTCGCGCAGCAATTCCTCCAATCGGGGCGCGGGACTGGGGCTTTACATTGTAAAGAACATAATGAACGCCCACAACAACGAAATTCGCGCGGAAAGCGAGGAGGGCAAGTGGACAAGGTTCGTATTTGAGCTTGACAGCGTAAAGAAATCGACGGTGCAGCAGACTGAAACAAATTAACGTATTAAATTAAATGAATCTTTTAAAAGCTTTTCACATTTCCTTAAAAATATGGCGATATTATATTATTGAAAAAAGGAGTGATTTACATGGACGAAAAATCATATGACGCAAAGCCCGTAAAGGGCGGAAGAGTAAAGATAACGGCGCTTTGTACGGCAGCCGCGTTTATCATCGGATGCACCTCGGGTATATTTATTGCCGACATACGCGGTGAAGGCACGGAAATTGAGCAGCAGGAAGCGGCGCTGTCGGGCGGCTGCGCGGAAACGGTGTCGCTGACAAGCGGAAATGAGGAGCTTACCACTACGCAGATTGCGCAGAAGGTCGGTCCCGCGGTTGTCGGAATACAATGCACGGTTACGGTAAGAAGTATGTTCGGAACACAGAAGGGAACCTCCAGCGGGAGCGGCATAATTTACACCGAGGACGGATACATAGTTACAAATTACCATGTGATTGAAAACGCTTCGGATATTACGGTAATATTGAATACAGGCGAGGAAATCATAGCCGAGCTTGTCGGCGGAGATTCCAAAACAGACCTTGCGGTGCTTAAGATAACTACGGATATACCGCTTACGGTTGCCGCGTTCGGCGATTCTGACGAAATGCAGCCCGGCGACCTTGCGGTGGCAATAGGAAATCCCCTCGGCATGGAGCTTTTCGGAACGGTGACGGCAGGCATAATAAGCGGCGTGAACCGCACGATAGAGGT
This sequence comes from uncultured Oscillospiraceae bacterium, assembly GCA_964537125.1. Lineage (GTDB taxonomy): Bacteria > Bacillota > Clostridia > UMGS1883 > UMGS1883 > CAZIBK01. Next base: position 522 of record CAZIBK010000164.1, on the reverse strand, counting down.
TGATGAAAAGGAAATGACGCTGCTTCAGACAGACGCGGCTATAAATTCCGGCAACTCGGGCGGAGCTCTTATCAACTGCTACGGCGAGGTTATAGGCATAAACAGCGCAAAAATAGCAAGCGATGTCGGCGAAGGTCTCGGATTTGCGATACCGTCAAACGAGGCGATTCCGATAATTTCCGACCTCATGACGGTAGGATATGTTCAGGGCAGACCTCTTATCGGTGTAAGTGTGAGGGAAATCACAAAGGAAATAGCCTATTATAACAACCTGACCTCCGATTCGGGACTTTATGTAATGAGCGTGACCGAAGGCAGCGGCGCGCAAGCGGCGGGGCTGCAAAGGGGCGACATAATTCTCGCCATTGACGGAAAGAACGTGACAAGCTCGAAAGAGCTTAACGCAATCCGCGACACTCACAAGGCGGGAGATTCCGTTTCAATACAGATAGACCGAGGCGGTGTAATGATGGATGTTACCGTTACGCTGACAGAAGACAGAAGCTGAATAAATACTCCCGC
>CAZIBK010000163.1:0-3815 GCA_964537125.1 uncultured Oscillospiraceae bacterium | reverse complement strand
TCAAACCGGATAAGAGCGATAACGCATTTTCAGCCTATTTCGATTCTTGCCGTACTTGACCCTCCCGGCAGTTTTTTGACCACGATTTTTTTATCTATCCTCTCCTTCAGCTCGCCTACATGAGATATTATGCCCACCATACGGTTATTGTCCGAAAGAGCCGTCAGCACAGATACAGCCTTATCCAGATGCTCCGAATCAAGTGTGCCGAAGCCTTCGTCGATAAACAGCGTATCGAGCCTTATTCCGCCGTTTTGCCTTCCTATCATATCCGACATTCCGAGAGCCATCGCCAAGGATGCCAGAAACGACTCTCCTCCCGAAAGGGTTGACACATCTCTGCCGCGCCCTGTATTGCTGTCAAAAACAGTCAGATCAAGACCGCCCTTGCCCTGAGTTCCGCCCGCCGTATTTGTTTCAAGGACATATCTTCCGCTTGTCATCCTTTCAAGGCGTAGATTTGCCGCCTCCACTATCATATTAAAATAATACTGCTGGATATATGCCTCAAAGGTTTTCTTGTTTCCGGCAAGCTTTCCGTTGGCAGTATCGGAAAGCTCCTTTATCATGATATAATTCTTTTCAAGAGCGCCGCTCTCGATTTGTATGTCGGAAAGCGCTTTTTTCGTGCGCCTGTTTTCTTCAAGGCGCAGCTTTACCTTATCACGCTTTTCGGCGAGACCTTCCTTGCTTTCAACTGCCTTTCGCTCCTGCTCTCTGAGAAATGCCGTATCGCTTTTTTCCTTACCGTTCGTAATGCTTTCATATTCCTTAAGCGCCGCGCTGTTTGCCGCAAAGGTCTTGTCGTAGCTCTCTATCGCTTTCTTTATTTCGCGCTTTTCCTTTTCGGGCAAAAGCGCGTCCTTGTACTCCTTTTCAGCGGTAAAGCCGTTCTTCGCCATTTCGGCTGCGAACCGCTCTCTGAGGCGGGAAATCTCTGTCTCATCATTTGCGATGCTTGTTTTTAGCGTATTTTCCTTCCCTGAAAGAACATCTGCCGCACTCTGCGCCTTTTTCAATGCGCTTTCCGCAGCGGCAAAGCTGTCGTTGAGCCTTTTTAATTCGGCTTCCTCTTCCGCGAGAGCCTTTTCTGCGCTTTTTAGAGCCGATTCAGGTTCGCTTATGTCTATTTCGCGGTTTGAAGATTCTATCCTTTTAACCTTTTCGTCATAATCCGTTCTTGCCGCATTGAGCGCTATTGCCGTATCCTTCGTTCTCTTCCTTGCCGCGTTCGCCGCTCTTTCAGCCCTTTCAAGGGCGCTTTTTGAAACATTTTCGTCTGTCACCCTTGCGGCGCACGGATGATTTTTCGAGCCGCAAACGGGACACGGCTTGCCCTCTTCAAGCTCTTCGGCAATAACTCCCGCAAGGTTGTCAAAGTAGCTTTTCCTTATCGAGATATACTCCCCCTCCGCACGGATTTCCTCGCGCGCAGCCGCGCTGTATTCTTCCTCTCGCGCCTTTATCGCCGCAGACTTGTCCTTTAACGCTCTTATATCGGGCAAAAGCTCCTTTATTACAGTCCTCTTTTTTTCGTGAGCTTCCCTTTCGCCCTCGCGCCCCTTCTCCTTTTCAAATTCCGAAACAGCCTTCTTCAAGGCTTCCTCAGCAATTGCAAGATTCTTTTTCGTATTTTCAAGCTCACGCAAAGCCGAAGATCGCTTGCCGCACGCAAAAATCAGCCTGTCCTCTTCACTCTTTACCGCGCCCGCCCTGTCTGCCGCAAGAGATATTTTTCTCTTCCGCTCCGTCTCCGCCTTCTGCGCCTCGAGCTCAGATGCCTCCTTCTTTAAAACGCCGAGTCTGTCAAGGGCGGCGTTTACCTCATCGGCTGTTTTTATCTTAGTATGCAGCTCCTTAAGGCATACTTCGGTTTTCCTCACCTCCTCCTCTAAATTTTTTAAGGATTCGCCGTCCTCCTTTTCTATCGCGCCGAGCAGGTCTATCGCGCCTTGTATGTCGAAAATCTTATCCTCGAACTCCTTTGCCCGCTCCGAAAGCTCGCTTTCGGGATCTGTCTTAATCCTTGCCAAAAGCTCCCTCGTCTTGTCCTCCGCTCTTTTCTTTTCAGACAAAAGAGCGCTGTGCTTTTCGGCTATCCTCTCCTGAAACCTCTCGTAAACCTTCGTGTCAAATATCTTTCTGAAAAGCTCCGAACGATCCTTGCTTTTTTCGGTCAGTATTTTTCTGAAATCGCCCTGAGCTATCATGGCTATGCGCGAAAAACGCTCTCTGTCAACTCCGATTATTTCCTGTATTTTCTCGCTTACGGTATCAACGCCGCATATTATCTCACCGCCGGGCATTGTCAAAACCGCCTCGGCGCCCTTTTTCGTCGTTCCGCCGCCGCGCTTTTTTTCTCTCTCGTATTCGGGACTGCGCCTCACGCTGTAAATTTCATTCCTGTAGGAAAATGTGTATTCCACAACAGTCTCGTCCGACTCCTTCGCAAAATGGCTTCGCAAGGTCTTTGCGCTCTTATGATCCCTTCCGCCGGAAGCTTCGCCGAAAAGAGCGAAGGATATTGCGTCAAATATGCTCGTCTTTCCCGCTCCCGTATCGCCCGTTATCAGAAACAGTCCTCCGCCCAGGCGCGAAAAATCTATCTCCGTGCAGCCCGCGTAGGGTCCGAAGGCTTGTATTTTTAAATTTATCGGTCTCATTCTCCGCACTCCTCTATCTCTTCAAAAAGCCTTTTGACAAAATCGCTCTGCTCGTCCGTCAGCTTCCTCCCGTTCTGCTGCTCGTAAAAGCGGGCAAACTGATCGACCTTGCTTTCCTCTATGCTTACCCTTCCGCTTTCGGCATACTTCCTCTCGCGCCTTTCAAAAACGAGCTCTGTCATATACGGGAAACGCTCCTTCAGCTTTCCGAAAGCGTCAACCACCGTTTCCTCGTCCGTGAGGGTTATCCTCGCATAGTCGCGCTCATTTCCCATTTTCAACACATCGTCAAGCTTGCCGGTTATATCTTTAAAGTCGCGCATCGGAATAAGCGGAATTTGCCTTATATCAACATTTCCCTTTTCCTTAAGCTCAACCGCCGTCACACTCTTTTTATGCCCCGCTTCAGAGGCTGAATATTTCAGCGGCGTTCCGGCATAGCGCACCTCTTTCCGCCCCGCCTGCTGCGCCTTGTGTATGTGTCCCAGCGCCGCATAATCAAAACCGTCAAAAACTCTGTAATCCACATCGTCAAGGGTTCCCACGGTTATATCCTCGGAATCGCATCTTTCCGCTCCCGTTATAAATTGGTGCGCCAAAATTATATTGCGCTCCGCCTTGTTTATATTGAGACTTTCGATAACGCATTTTACGGCGTCTGTGTACGTCTCCGTCTCCGCCTCGGGAAAGGCTCTTTTAACGTGAGACGGGCGTAAAAAGGGCATGAGATAAATGTTTATCCTTCCGTATTCGTCCTCTTTTTCAATGCGCGATATTTTCCCGTCAAACACAGGCGAAAGATATATGCCCTGCTTTTCAAAAACGCTTTCCCCGTATGCCACCCTTTCGGCGCAGTCGTGGTTCCCGCTTATTATATATACCGACAGCCTTCTCTCGGCGAGACGGCTTAAAAACTCATCCAAAAGCTTTACCGCCTCAGACGACGGCTGCGATTTGTCATACACATCCCCCGCAATAAGTACGCCGTCGGGCTTCTCATCGTCAATTATATTCAATATCTCTCCCAGTATGTATTTCTGATCCTCGATAAGCGGATATTCATTCAGCCTCTTTCCGATATGCAAATCCGCCAGATGTATAAATTTCAATCCAATCCCTCCTCGTATAAAGCGGAGCATCAACTGATGCTCC
>CAZIBK010000162.1:0-3816 GCA_964537125.1 uncultured Oscillospiraceae bacterium | reverse complement strand
TTCTCGCATGTGGAGTTGGGAAGAAGTCCGCTGTCGGCGCAGACAAGGACATTACTTGCGGAGCCGAGAGTCGGGAAAGATTTATACTCCAGATTTTCATGAATCTGCTCCATTATGCCTTTCCAAATTTTTGCCGAGGGATTGCCGGATATGCCCTTGAGGCTTCGGGGAATATCGTAACCGAACCATACGGCGCCCACATAATAGGGAGTATAGCCTACGAACCAGCGGTCATAATTATTGCTCGTCGTACCGGTCTTCCCTGCCGTGGGCATATCCGAAAGCCTTGCCGAGGTACCGGTGCCGCTTTTGGTGACGTTTTGAAGCATTTCGGTCATCGTAACGGCGGTGGATTCGCTTATTGCGGGCTGCGGCGCGGGGCTGCGGCTGAGTATGACCTCGCCGTAGGAATTTTCTATTCTGGTATAGAACGAAGGCTCGTAATAGTAGCCGCCCGAATCAAAGGGAACATATGCGGCTGCCATTTCCAATACGCTGACGCCGTCCGTAAGACCGCCGAGACCTATGGCGGCAAAGGTCTTGTCCGAGTATATTTTGCCGTTCTGCTCCCTTGAATCCACCAGACTTGAAATGTGGAAATTGCGCTGCACAAAGTTATAGGAGCGGTCAAGACCGAGGTATTGCAGTATCCTTATGGCAGGAACGTTTCTTGAACCCGCGAGAGCCGAAGCAACGCTTATGTTGCCCTTGAAGACCTTGTCGTCGTTTCTGGGGGACCATCCGTCTATGGTGATGGGGGAGTCGGAAACGATTGTTGAGGGAGTTACCTTGCCGTATTCAATGGCGGGGGCATATATAGAAAGGGGCTTAATTGACGAACCTGATTGGCGGAGCGTCTGCGTTGCGCGGTTAAGGGTTCTTGAACCCTCTTTTACACCGCGGCCTCCGACAAGACCTTTCACATAGCCGGTGTTGGGGTCGATTATTACCATTGCCGATTGAACAATGGCATCCGATGAGACTGTGGGGAAGTGCGAATCGTCGGCATAATACGCGTCCATTACAGACTGTATGCCTGTGTCTACGGCTGAATATATTTTAAAACCGCCGCAGTAAATCATTTTTTTTGCAATAGCCTCAGAATAACCCTTCTGCTCAACAAGGTCGTTGATAACCTGGTTGATAAGCGCGTCAGTATAGTAGCTTGTGGTTGAGGAATAACCGTTAGTCTCGCTTTTGGCAACCGTCACAACCTCGGAAGCCGCAGCCTCCGCGCGTTCCTCCTCGGTAATATAGCCCAATTCGCACATCTTTGAAAGGACAACGTTCCTGCGTTCCTTATTGTTTTCGGGATTTTGCTTGGGGTCGTACTTCGTGGGATACTGAGTAATTGCGGCAATAGTCGCACATTCGGGAAGGGTGAGCTCGTACAGCTCCTTGTTGAAATATACCTTTGCGGCGCTCTTTACGCCGTTGCACTGCTGGGATAGGTAAATGGTGTTGAGGTACATCTCCAAAATTTGATTCTTGGTAAGCTCTTTTTCAAGCATATACGCACGGTATATTTCCTGTATTTTTCGCTCAATGGTATAATCGTCCTCGCCGGTGATGTTTTTTATAAGCTGCTGAGTGAGCGTGCTGCCGCCGTAGCTTGAATCGGTTGATTTTGTCAGCTTATTTTTAATATATTCGATACTCGCGCCTAACGTGCGCTTCAGGTCAAAGCCTTTGTGCTGAAAGAAGCGCTCGTCCTCAATCGCGATAAAAGCCCGCTGAAGATTAAGCGGTATTTCATCAAGACTTGCCCATACGCGGTTTTCATCGTCATAAAGGGTTTCAAGCTGATATGTGTTGCCGTATTCGTCCTCGGCATATACAAAGCTTGTGAGGTTTATCGAAAGGTTTTGCACATCAACAAGCTCGGTGTTTTCGATATAGCCTGCAAGGGAGCCTATGATTATGCCGCCGATGACAGCTGCGGCCGCAAATAAAATTATAAAAACTATGCGGAAAAAAATTCCGATTCCGTGCAGAATTTTATTCTTAGGTTTATTGGTTCGGTTATTTTTTTTCATTTGCAACTGCCCTTTCGGAAGTGATATATTACTACAGCATTATTATATAATCAAAGAATTAAAAAAGTATTACAAAATACGTATATTATGTTTAAAATCAGAGAACAATAAAGATAAAAATCAGATTGAAGGGAAATGTTTTCATGGAAAGACGAGGGAAAACAGCGGTACTTATCGCCGTATGTGCGGCAGCCTTCGGCGGCGGGCTTTTGGCGGGATATGTAAAGGATGAGCGGCGCGGAAATATGCGGGAGGATGCTCCCCTGCAGGAAGCCGTCAAAACTGCCGAGGCGGTGCAGGAGAAAGAAATTGCCACGTTTTCCGTTCCCGAACCGACCGAAAAAAGGATAGACCGCTATGAGATAAAGCTGAGCGGAGACTATATTGTTGTATACGAGGTGTACACCGATAATACAAAGACGGAAATAGAACGTGCCGAGATAGAGAGCGGTATGCTTTTGCAGGCAGACAAAAAAATGCTTGAGGACGGAATAAATGTGACCGATTTTGACGATGCGATGCTTAAGGTGGAGGATTTTGTGAGCTGAGACTTGAAAAGAGAGCGGATATGCTGTAGAATAAGCCGAGGTGATGAGGATGGAGCTTATTAAAGCTGACGGAACCGGTTTGTTGAATGAATGTCTCAAAATAAGAAGCAGGGTGTTTATTGAGGAAAAAGGAGTTCCGAAGGAGCTTGAAACAGATGAATATGATATTTCCGGGGGAATATGCGAGCATTTTTTGATAAAGGACGGAGAAAAATATATCGGAGCTTTCCGGTGTATACGGCTTGATAACGGTACGGTAAAGCTGCAAAGATTCTGCTTCCTTAAGGAATACAGGGGAAGGGGCTTCGGAAAAAAGGCGTTGGAAATATATGAGAAATATTGCGCAGAGCGGGGAGTAAAGACCGTTGTGCTTGACGCGAAGTTTGAGGTACATAGATTTTATGAAAAATGCGGATATGAAAAAGAATCCGATGTATTTGAAGAGGCGGGAATACCGCATATAAGGATGAGAAAAGAGCTGCCGTAGGCTAACGTGAAACTTCCTTTCGCGTTAAGCTTTGATGAGGCGCCGAAGCACCGTTTGAAAAGTAAAAAATGTAAATGATTAAAGGATTTAACCGTTATACCGGAGGTAATGTAAATGAGTATGAAAGAAAAAATGCACACCGGAGAATTGTATTTGCCTAACGATGATGAAATTATGAAGGAACAGGAGAAATGCCTTGAAAAGCTATATGATTTTAACGCTACCCGTCCGAGCGAAAAGGAGAGACGAACAGCTCTGCTGAAAGAAATGTTTGCCGAAATCGGTGAAAGCTGTTATATCGAGCCGCCGCTTTATTCAAATTGGGGCGGACGTCATGTGCATTTCGGGAAAAATATCTATTGCAATTTTAACACGACATTGGTTGACGATACACATATCTATGTGGGAGATTATACGATGTTCGGTCCGAATGTAACCGTTGCAGCGGCAGGACACCCTGTTTTGCCGGAGCTGCGCGAGAAAGGGTATCAGTATAATTTCCCTGTTTATATCGGCAGGAATTGTTGGATTGGCGCGGGGGCTGTAATCGTTCCCGGCATTACAATCGGTGATAATGTTGTTATCGGCGCGGGAAGTATTGTAACCGGAGATATACCGTCAAACGTTGTTGCGGTCGGAAATCCGTGTAGGATTCTTCGTGAAGTAAATGAACACGATAAGGAATATTATTTCAAAAACAGAAAAATCGATTACGGAAAAATTTGATTATGCGATGTAATGCCGT
>CAZIBK010000161.1:0-3817 GCA_964537125.1 uncultured Oscillospiraceae bacterium | reverse complement strand
AAAACATATAAAGCATATCCAAAACAACACATCTCATAAATATTTTGCACGTTTGGTGAAAATACCGGATGCAGATGATAATACAAAAAGTAAGAAATGCATTGCCTTAGCAAGCGACTGTGAGGATAATTATGAATCTTTAGTTTTCATTAAACAAGATGAGAATAACAATATTCAAGGAATTTATGTAAAAAGCCCTGAGAATTATGAACTATATACATTCGCATGATAAAACGGTTGAATACGTTGTCAAAAGCGAGTATAATCTAAGGAGAAAGGGCTTTAACGCGGCGGGAATACGGAAAAATAATATAAAAATTGCGATATACCGAGGGGGGGGAAAACCGCATGAATATTTTTAAAATCGCTTACAAGGTAAAACGTGAAAACAGTGATGAAATATACAAAGGATTCGGGTTCAGGCATTTATCGGACGCCACGCAATACTATGTGCATCCGAATAATCAGTCGTATAAGGGGACAACAACGCTTTGCCAGCCTATAGGCGAGGCAATATCGCTGTTTGCGTTACTGCTGATCGGTCTATCCGAGCAATACAGCGGCATATCGGGAGACATTTGGTTTAACGATAACAAAAATACCGCGTTTATACATATAAAGCTTTCGGAGGATTGGCGTTCCAACGGAGTGGTGGAGAGCAATGTCTGTTCTTATCGCGCACTTTGTGATGACGCGAACATTGTTATTGCCGCATACGATGAAAATGACACAGTGATTGCCGGAAATATGGAGCATCTTCATCCGCTGTATAAATTACTTCCCTGCTTTGCGGTTCTGCTGGCAAAGGAAATTAACGGCAATGAGGACATGAACAGAATTGTCTTTGATTATATTGAAAATCCCGCGGCAGATACGTTCGTTAATATTCATGAGGATTTCTATCAGAATCACAAATTTGATGAATACAATGTGGATTATCGTGACTTAAAAGGGTACAGCCTGAAGGAGTTTACATCATACAGCGGAACATACAGCACGCTCAGGGAGAATAAAGCGGAGCTGAAGGCTGTTTTAAAAATACAGACAGAAGCTTTTGACGCCGCGGAGTTTACGGAGGAACAAATAAGCCTTATCCCGAAGCTCGGCAAAGAATTTGTACTTCCGGCGGAGCTTTCGGGCGTATGCAACGCGGTAGTATCGGGAGACAGCAGAGCTGTACTGCTCCACGGGCCCGCAGGTACGGGCAAAACCATTTCCTGTAAGCTTATTTGCCGCGAGACGAGGCTTCCGATTATGGAAACCGTAAACTGCACCGAAAACCTTGACGAATTTGTGCTGGGAAAGTTTATTCCGGAGGGCGAAAAAATCATATTCAAAGAAAGCTATGTGACAAAAGCGATTCGTGACGGAGGCGCGGTTGTATTTGAAGAAATAAACTTTGCGAAGCCTGCTCATCTTGCGTTTTTGAACTCGCTTTTGGACGATAACGGATTTGTTCGCCTTGATAACGGTGAAACGGTAAGAAGAAATAAGAATTTCAGGTTTTTTGCGACAATGAATATAGGCTACTTCGGAACAAAAGAACTCAATCAGGCTCTTTACAACAGGTTTAACAGCATTGTTGAAATTGCGTCGCTTTCCGACGAGGCGATCAAGAGAATGTTGGTAACAAGGGTGCCGGAGTGCAAGGAGTTTGCCGACAAAATACTCGGAGTGTATCATAAAATAAAAAAGAAAATCGAAACGGAAGAATTGGACGTCGTAATATCGCCGAGAAATCTTGAAAATTGGGCAAGGCTCGCAAAATTTGAAGGATATTTAAAGGCGGCGGAAAAGACAATCATTCCGGTTGCGAAGTGCGACAGAACCTTGGAGAACACTATCAGAGGAATTATATTGCTGTATAAGTGGTGCTGACATGACGGGAAAAAGCAAGGAGATTTTGGATTCATATCAATGCGAATACAATCGTAATATTGAGGAGAGCTTTGCGTCTGTACTTGCCGAAAGAAGCGATTTGAGACTGTTTTTCGTTAATGAAAATCAGGCGTTCACCGACGGCGTGAATATTGTGGTGGATCCGGCAAGCGACGGGCTGTTTTGCGATACAAAGGCGCTTTGGAATACGGAAGAGTATCTGGGATTGACGCATGAAATTTCGCAGGATAAATATACGGCGCTTCAAATGGTTACAAGATGCCAGAATATCCATGAAACGCTGCATATTATTTATTCGGATTTTCCGAGCGGCTGTGTTTCGGACAGGCGGGGGACAAGCAAGCTCCGGAAAATAATATTGGCGAGCATAGATAACATAATTGAGGACGCGTTTATCGAAGCGGCGGGCGCAAGCGAGTTTGACAATATGAAATTGTTTTTGATGTTCGGACGCGTGTCGAGGCTGTACTCAAATATGCCGTCGGAGGGAACGATTCAAAGGAATTTTGAAGAATATGTCTCGAGAGAGACTGAGGATGAAAAGAAAATCGCTTTAATCATGGAATATCTGAATTATTTTATCACAATGCTCCTGTATCCCATGGTTAAATTGCAAGAGTGCGGCAGGGAGATAAAAGGGTATGCGGAAAGGACAAAGCAGTTTTTCATTGACGGCAGTATGTGCGGAAATCCGAAGGAACGATACATATATGTGCAGAAGATTTTCGATGAGATAGAACCGCTTATACCCGAAATTGAAAACGATGAGATGATTGAGCCTTTCGGGAGTATGCTGCGCTCGCTGTTGGGCGGAACCAAAACGCACGGCACAAAAAGCTCGTCGATTACTCAGTTTTCGCACGAGGGCAAGATTGCGTCAATAACGAAAAAATTGTTTGACGGCGAGGACGGAAAATACGAAAAGCCCTGTGAATTGACTGAGGCGCATATACAAGCGCTTAAAGAATTTGCAGCCGACAAGGAAAAGGTTATGCTGCTTTTAAATGTCAAGCCGCAGCAGTGGGAATATACGGCAAGTGAGCTAAAGGCGGGAGCAATGCACAAGAACATAAAGGTAAAGGTTGTCCGTCCTAAGCCCAATCTTAATATGAAGAAGGCATATCAGAACATTTACGGCAAATACAGGCTTAACATAAATTCCTTTAACGCCAAATTCCGTCAGCTGCTGAAAGGCGCTGCCGAAACACAGGACGATAGGTACGCTTTCGGCAGCGGGATTGCGTCAAAAATGCTGGGAGATACAAAGAAAAGATACTGGTACAGAAGCATATCGGGAATTGATGTGCCTGATGTTGCGATATTATTTTTGATAGACGGCTCCGGCTCTATGGAGGGGAGCAGGCGCGAAGGCGCTATGGTTTCGTCCGTTATTTTGCACGAGGTTTTATCCGAGAATAATATAGAGCACGCAATTGTTGAGCATCGGGCAATTTTTAATAAACCCGTTGCGGAGCATAACATTCTCATTGACTTTGACAGCAGCCCCGACGACAAGTACAATATACTGCTGTTGGGCGCCGACAACGGCACGCGGGAGGGGCTGTCGCTTTTATGGGCGGAAAAATATCTGCGGGAGAAGTCAAACGCGGAAAATAAAGTCATTATCGTTATTTCCGACGGCGTTCCTTATCATTTTACGGGAAATGACGTATATGCTCCCCCGGCTTCGATAAAGGATACGCAGAATACCGCAAACCGTATATATAAAAACGGTGTTGAAATTATAGCGGTTGCACTGGATGACGGTGAAGAAACTCAATGCTACGATGAATTGAAGCAAATTTATCGCAGGGTGGTTGACTGCAATGATGTAAAACGATTGACGGGACAGCTGCTGACGTTGGTATCAAAGCTGTTTTCGTAATCAATAAGGCAAATACGGGAACGGCTGACATAT
>CAZIBK010000160.1:0-3853 GCA_964537125.1 uncultured Oscillospiraceae bacterium | reverse complement strand
GATTGACGATATTATTCCTTTGAAGCAAGAAATTCGTTGATTTTTTCAACGAGCTCGTCGGCGTCTACGCCATGAACCTCGGCAGCCTGCTCAATGCTTTCGCCCGAAGCCGAAGGGCATCCGAGGCAGTGCATCCCTATCTCAAAAAAGAAGGGTGCGGTCTCGGGGTCGAGGCGGAGACAGTCCATGATGATGGTATCCTTTGTTATTTGTGCCATTTTTTGTTACCTCCCGGATTTATTTTTTATATTTTTCTCTTTCAATATTATATGCATTATTGCCGAAAGAGTCAATAACAACTATTGCGGGAAAATCCCTTACAGTGAGACGGAGTATCGCCTCGGCGCCTAAGTCGGGGAAGGCGACCGGCTCGCTTTTTACCACGCAGCTTGACAAAAGGGCGCCTGCGCCGCCTATGGCGGCAAAATATACGGCAGTATATTTTTTCATCGCCTCGATGACCGCGTCGTTTCGCGCGCCTTTTCCTATCATGCCCGTTTGCCCGAGTTTTATCAGCGCGGGAGCGTACGCGTCCATTCTGCCGCTTGTGGTGGGACCGCAGCTTCCTATGACCTGACCTTCCTTTGCGGGAGTGGGGCCTACATAATAAATAACGCTGTCCTTAACGGGAAAGGGAAGCTCTTCGCCTCTTTCAAGCATGGCGACAAGGCGCTTATGCGCCGCATCGCGGGCAGTATATATTGTACCTGAAATCAGAACGCTGTCTCCCGCGCGAAGCTTTTTCGCCTCGGACTTTGTGAGAGGGGCTTCTATTTTGATGCTCATTCAGTATCACCTTCCGTAATCATTCCCTTGACAGAGGGGAAAATATATTCTGCGTGCAGCTCTTCAAAATAGCGTTTCGCCTTTTCGCCTGAAACTCCTGTCAGCACGGCGAGAAAATCGCACCCCATTGCGCGGGAGGCAAGGATGTCGCTCCCCGCGTCGCCGATGACGAGAGCCTTTTCGATAAGCGAGGAATCGTACTGCCCGGAGAGTATCTTTTCATCCGGATAATCGGTGCCGAAAAGCGCCTTTAAAAATATATAAGGCTCGGGCTTTGTGAGCTGAAGGGAAACGCCCCTACGAGCCATGCTTGCCTCACATTCCTCGATATATGTATAGGTCGCGATGCCGTTTTTGTCAAAGTAGCGGCTTATATCCCAAAGCCGCAGAGGAAAGGAAACCTCGCGGGTGGAGCGCCCCGTTGCAATGAGAAGCTTTTTGCCCGCATTGCGGAGGGTTGAAAGGGTTTTTACGATATCCTCCTTCGGAATAACGGGAATTTCCCTCGCCTCCATGGACTTTTTATCCGGAGAAACGCTTTTTTTGCCGTACAGCTCTTCAAAGCCGGATGAGCCGAGGTACCACTCCTGAAATACGTCGCGGCAGATAAGCCAAACCTTTTCGTTGCGCATACATTCCTTTTCGGGAAGAGAAAGCGCGTCCGACAAGAGGAAAGCACATTCCTCGTATATATCAAAAGCCGAAAGGTCGGGGTTTTGACATATATAGGAGTAAACATTATCATATGAGGAAAACCTGCCGGAAAGCATATATGAAAATACCGCGTAGCCGAGATCCCAGTTGGAGTTTACGCCGCGCTCCTTGAGCAGGGTAATTGTTTTATCGCCCGAAAAGACGAGGGCGCGTATATCCTTTACGTTTTCGAGAAGCTCCTCCGGAACAAGAGTGCGTTTACCGTAGTAGGCTTTTGAATTTAAAAGCTCGTAAACGGTGAGAGCGGCGATATCCCAGTAATTCTGCTCGCTTGTGATGACGCCGTCCATATCAAAAATGAAGTATTCATATTTATCAAGAAGAGGGTTTACGATTGACATAAGAGACTATATCTCCTCAATTTCAAACTCCACCTTGCCGGCAACGCCGCTTGTCATTCCGCGGCGCGATTCGTCAACGGAAAAGGTATTTTTTAAAGCGGCGCCGAAGGAACGGAAAACAGCCTCCCAGATGTGATGAGTGTTTTCACCCCGTTCAAGGTCTATCTGAAGAGTACACCCCGCGCCCTGTGCGAAGGCGTCAAGAAACACAAGAAGCTCCTCGCTTGCCATGCCCTCAACGTTTTCGGGTATTGCGCTCTTTGAGTTAAAGGAAAAATACGCGCGAGACTCAAAGCTTATGAGAGTATGAGCCATTGCCTCGTCTATCATGCCGAAGCCGTCGCCGAAGCCGACAGTGCCGTCGGTTTTGCTGAGATAGGCGGCAAAAGCCTTGCCGACCGCCTGTCCGAGATCCTCTGTTACGAGATGGGCAAGCTGAAAATCGGAAAGGGAAACCTCCGTTTCGATATTAAAGCCGCTTCTCCATACAGTCTGCTCAATCATGTGATTGAGGAAGGGAAGGGGAGTTTTAATTTTAGAGCGGTAATCCGCCGCAACGGGACCTTCCGAAAGGCGGACGGACATTTTGCTTTCGCTTGTTTTACGCGTGACCTGTATCATAAAATCACCTCATTTGCGCTCTTTTACCGCAAGACCATGTGTGTCGAAGCCCTCGACGGTCGCCATGCGGTAGGCATATTCGCGAACCCTTTCAAAGCCTTCCTTAGAGGCATAGCCTACGGAGGAGCGCTTTAAAAAGTCGAACACGGAGACGGAGGAATATGTCTTTGCGAAGCCGCCTGTGGGAAGAATTGCGTTGGGACCCAAAAGGAAGTTGCAGAGAGTTACGGGAGTGTAGTCGCCCAAGAGTATTTCGCCCGCATTTTTTATTTCGGGGAGTACGTCAAAGGGCTTTTCGGTCATAACCTCCATATGCTCGGGAGCATAGTCGTTTACGAAAGCGATGCTTTCCTCAAGAGAACCTGTGAGAATAACGCCGCCGTAGTTTGAATAAACGCTTTCCACAAAGCTCCTTCTCTTTTCGCTGATTTTCGCTTTCTGGCGCTCGATAATGGGAAGAACCTTTCGGACAAGCTCTTCCGAATGAGTTACAAGAAGCGCCGCGCTGTCGGGCCCGTGCTCGGCCTCAATCATTACGTCAAGAGCCACCTTTTCGGGGTCGGCATTTTCATCGGCAAGGATGATAACCTCGGAGGGACCGGCAGGGAGACCCGCGTCTATCTGCTGGGCAAGAACCCTCTTTGCTGCTGTGGCGTAGGAGTTGCCGGGACCTATTATCTTATGACACTTGGGAACGGTCTCCGTGCCGTAAGCAACCGCGGCAACGGCCTGAATACCGCCCATTTTATAAATCTCGGTTATGCCTATTATCTTTGCCGCAGCCAAAATTGCGTCATCGACATTGCCCTGCTCGTTGGGAGGCGTTACTACGACTATATTCGGAACCTTTGCAACTGTTGCGGGAACGCCCAGCATGAGAAGAACAGACGGAAAGCTTCCCTTGCCGCGCGGAACGTAAAGACATACGTCAACGATGGGAGTAGTCTTTTCGCCGACCATGAGCCCTTTATCAACATTTGTAAACCACATTTCCTCGGGGAGCTGCTTTTCGTGAAAGTCGTAAATATTTTTATAAGCATATTCAATAGCGTCGCGGGTATCCTTATCAAGACGGTTGTAGCCCGCCTCGATTTCCTCGGGAGCGACCTTTATTCTGTCCCGCGTGAGCGAAACGCGGTCGAATTTTTCTGTGTACTTCAGAACAGCGGCGTCGCCAAAGTCCCTAACCTCGTCGGATATTTCCTTTGCGAGCTTCATCTGCTCGGTAATATCGGTTTCGGCTCTTTTCATTATACGAGTCTTTTCTTCGGGCGTCATTTCGCCGAGCTTATAAATGTTCATTTTTATTCATCCTTCCGGTTGAAAATCTTCTTAAGTCAAATTATATTATACAACCTGAAAAGACTTTTTGCAACATATATTTTGGCACA
>CAZIBK010000159.1:0-3888 GCA_964537125.1 uncultured Oscillospiraceae bacterium | reverse complement strand
TTGATTTTATGTTTAGGAGAAATTATTTATGGATGAAAAAGCAATGTCAAATCCTTTGGCGAGCGAACCTGTACCCAAGCTTATGGTAAGGTTTGCGGTGCCAAGCATAATTGCAATGCTGGTAGGCGCATTGTACAACATAGTGGATCAGCTCTTTATAGGGCAGGCGGTGGGTATGCTCGGAAACGCGGCGACGAACATTGCCTTTCCGTTTTCCACGTCGTGCGTTGCCGTGGGGCTTTTGTTCGGCATAGGCGGCGCAAGCTGCTTTAATTTATCAATGGGGCGCGGAGAGAAGGAAAAGGCGCCGTACTTTGTGGGCAACGCGGCGGTGATGCTGGCGTCCTGCGGAATAGTTCTGACGGCGGTTACGCTTTTGTTCTTAAAAAAGCTGCTCATCCTTTTCGGCTCGCCCGAGGATGTGCTGGAGTACGCAATGCAATATGTGAGCGTGACGGCTTTCGGGTTTCCCTTCCTTATCCTCACCACGGGCGGCGGACACCTTATAAGGGCGGACGGAAGCCCCCGTATGACGATGGTTTGCAGCCTGACGGGAGCTGTAATAAATACGCTGCTTGACGCAATATTCGTTTTTGTTTTTAAATGGGGAATGGTCGGCGCGGCGGCGGCAACCGTTATCGGACAGGCTGTGTCGGCGGTAATAGTGGTTTTATATCTTGCGCGCTATAAAACCGTAAAGCTTGAGGGAAAGCATTTTGTTGTCAGGTTTAAGTATGTCGCAAAAACGGCGTCGATAGGTATGGCGTCATTTTTCAATCAGCTCGCAATGATGCTTGTGCAGATAGTGATGAACAATTCGCTGCGTTACTATGGCGCGTTGTCGGAATTCGGCGCATCGATACCGATAGCGTGCTCGGGCATTATTATGAAGGTAAATCAGGTGGTGTTCTCGATAGTGATAGGTCTGGGGCAGGGAACGCAGCCGATAGAAAGCTTTAACTACGGTGCGAGGCGCTACGCCAGAGTGCGCGAGGCGTACCGAGTGGCGATAACAGCCGGAGCAGTGATATCCGTGCTGGCGTTTGCGGCGTTTCAGCTTTTCCCGAAGCAGCTGCTGATGCTCTTCGGAAGCGGGTCGGAGGAATATTTTGAGTTTGGAGTAAGGTTCTTCAGAATATTTCTGTTTTTCACATGGCTTAACTGTATTCAGCCGATAACATCTACCTTCTTTACGTCAATAGGCAAGCCTGTAAAGGGTATGTTTTTATCGCTTACCCGTCAGATAATATTCTTTATTCCGCTGCTTGTGGCGCTGCCGCTTTTTATGGGGATTGACGGTGTTCTTATGACGGGTCCCATAGCGGATTTCCTTGCCGCTGCGGTGACGGTAATCATGGTGGCGCGGGAGTTTAGGATAATGAAGCGGGAAGAATCTTGACGAAAAAGAAAATAATATGTTGCAAAAGAAAAAAACTTATGGTAACATATATGTAATCTTGCAGTGAAAGGACTGTTAAACTTGAAGAAAACAATTCGCTTAATCTCACTTGTTCTTTGTCTTATGCTTGCGGCATCCGCTTTGGCGGCGTGCGGCTCAGGCGAGAACACCCCGGCGGAAGCTACCGAAGCTGAAGGCACAAACGGTGTGTTAAAGGTAGGTCTTGAGTGCGGATATGCTCCGTTTAACTGGACACAGACAACAGACGCCAACGGCGGAGTTCCCATTGAGGGGACGAAGGAATATGCGGGCGGCTATGACGTTGAGATCGCAAAGAAGGTTGCCGAAGGGCTCGGCAAGGAGCTCGTTATAGTTAAAACAGAATGGGACGGTCTTGTTCCGGCGCTTCTGAGCGGCACTATTGACGCTATTATAGCCGGTATGAGTCCCACAGCAGAGAGAAAAGAAACAATCGACTTCTCGGATAACTATTACAAGAGCGATCTTGTTGTTGTCGTAAAGAAGGACAGCCCGTATGTATCCGCTCAGTCGATTGCTGATTTTGCGGGTGCGAAGCTTACGGCACAGCTCAACACCTTCCATTACACGGTTATTGACCAGATTGAGGGAGTGGACAAGCAGGCAGCTTCCACAGATTTCCCCGCAATGCGCGTTGCTCTTCAGGCGGATACGATAGACGGATATGTTTCCGAACGCCCCGAGGCGGTAAGCGCCTGCGCGGTAAATCCTGACTTTACATATGTTTCGTTCGAGGGTGATAACGGCTTTGAAACAAGCGACGACGATACGGCTGTTGCCGTAGGTCTCAGAAAGAGCGATTCGGAAATGCGCGAGCAGATTAACGCTATCCTGGCGGGAATATCCGATGAGGAGCGTCTTGAAATCATGGACAACGCCATAGCCAATCAGCCCGCAGCGGAATAAAGCAAGTAATTTATACACAAAGGGGCTGTATTCAGAGCCTCTTTGTTTGTTTCGGGAGATGAATAAATTTGGAACTGTCATTCTTTGGTTGGATCGCAAGGCTTTTGAATGAATACTGGCCGGTTTTCCTGCGCGGAACGGGCGTTACGATGCTTATTTCAATTACGAGTACTGTGGCGGGCTTTATTATCGGACTTTTGGTGGGTATTGTGAGAACGATTGAGCTTCCGAACGGCTCTTCGGTCTTTACAAGAGGCTTTCTTAAGGTGATTAACTGCATAATCACGGTTTATGTTGAGGTTTTCCGAGGAACGCCCATGATGGTGCAGTCAATGGTTATTTTCTACGGCATTGCCATGACTACCGGAGTTCAGCTTAACCGTATCGCCGCAGGTATTTTGATTGTTTCGATAAACACAGGCGCGTATATGGCGGAAATTGTCCGCGGAGGCATTGTCGCAATTGACCGAGGTCAGTTTGAGGCGGCTCACGCAATCGGCATGACCCACTGGCAGACAATGAAGTGCGTAATAATTCCGCAGACGGTCAGAAATATTTTGCCGGCAACGGGCAATGAGTTTGTAATAAATATAAAGGATACGTCTGTACTTAACGTTATCAGCGTTACGGAGCTTTTCTTCCAGACAAAGTCCGCGGCGGGAACATATTTCCGCTTTTTTGAGGCATATACAATTGCCGCAGTCATTTACTTTGTGCTGACATTTACCGTCACAAGGCTCCTTAAGTTTATTGAACGCAAGCTTGACGGTCCGCAGAATTACACAATCGAGGGGGTCGAGGCAAAATGAGCGAGGTAATAAGCGTCAGACATTTAAAAAAGAGCTTCGGCGACCATGAAGTGCTCAAGGATATAAGCCTTACGGTAAATGCGGGCGAGGTGCTTTGCCTTATCGGCTCCAGCGGAAGCGGAAAATCAACGCTTCTGCGCTGCATAAATATGCTCGAAACGCCGAACAGCGGCGAGATTATTTATCACGGCGAGAATGTGCTTAAATCCAAGAACGTCTCGGCTTACAGGGCAAAGCTCGGAATGGTATTCCAGCAGTTCAACCTTTTCAACAATCATAATGTGCTTGAAAACTGCGTTGTGGGACAGGTGCAGGTTTTAAAGAAAAAAAGGGAGGAAGCCGTAAAAACCGCCATGCACTACCTCTCAAAGGTGGGTATGGACGGCTTTAAGAACGCAAAGCCGTCGCAGCTTTCGGGAGGGCAGAAGCAGCGCGTGGCAATCGCAAGGGCGCTGAGTATGCAGCCTGACGCGCTCCTCTTTGACGAGCCGACAAGCGCTCTCGACCCCGAAATGGTGGGCGAGGTGCTTAACGTTATACGCAATCTCGCAAAGGAAGGGCTTACGATGATTATTGTAACTCATGAAATGGCGTTTGCCCGCGATGTTGCGGACAGGGTGATTTTTATGGATAAGGGCGTTATTGCCGAAGAGGGGGTTCCCTCGGAGCTGTTCTCCAATCCAAAAAATGAAAGAACGAGAGAGTTTCTTAAGAGAGCGTTGGAAAAGTAAAAAA
>CAZIBK010000158.1:0-3934 GCA_964537125.1 uncultured Oscillospiraceae bacterium | reverse complement strand
GCGAGATAAAGATGCAGCTGCTCCGTGCAGAAGCCCGGGGACGCGTAGCTCACGCCCAGATAGGTAAACTTTTCCGCCTTAAGCCCGATTTCCTCTTCAAGCTCGCGCTCCGCGCACACACGGGGATCCTCGTCCTTTTCCATCTTTCCGGCAGGAATCTCATAGACAAGGTCATCAAACGGTCTTCTGTACTGCCACTCCATATACACCTCGTTATTGTCCGTAAGCGCGACTATACCCACGCCGCCGGGATGCTCCACTATCTCTCTGGAGGTAATGTTGCCTGCGGGCGTAGATACCTTGTCATAGCGCAGCCTTACTATCCTGCCCTCAAATTTGTACTCATGGCTTATCTCTTTTTCCTTTAAATCCTCTCTTGTCATTATTACTCCCCTTTTCTTACGCAAATATCCACCATTCCTTCACGAAGAAGGATTATTTTATCCCCGTCGCTGACAACCGAAAGCTCTATCCTCTCGGGACGGACATATTTTACACTGCCGTCGGTTGTATTATCATGCTCACGGTTCCAGTCCGATGTTGAAAGGGCGTTTTGGCTTTTCACGGAATTAAGATATACGTCAAAGCCGTACACCTCTACAACCGCATCGTCGTCCTCATATATCACCCCGTCGGACTCTGCCGTACATATTATTATTTCCCCGTCGGCATATTTATCGCAAAGCTTTTCTCCTCCGTATACTATCTTTGTCGGGAACCCTTCGGGAAAACGGGAATTTACTATCCAATAGTAATAGTCGCCGCTCATCCAGAAAAGCTCTCCGCCCTCTACCTTGTACGGTCTCACATTGTTTACCGGGCTGTTCTCCGTCACCTTCTCGCATACAACACCGGCGTCTTTTACAGTGTATTTCTGTATTTCAAAGCTTGCTCCCGACGGCGCCGACGCATATATAACGCCCTTTTCCTCGCGGTCAAGGCTCATTCCTCCGCCGTAGCAGTATTCAATGTCCGACTTATGGAATTTTCTCGCATTCGCAAGGAACACCTTTTTCCATTCGCCGTTTTCGTAATATGTATAGTAATATTTCTGGCTCTGCTTATCCTCGGCGATTCTCACGGTTGCCGCGGAAAAGGCTCCTCCCGTAAGCGCGGCGTCCCATACCCAACCGCGCTCGGACGTTGTATACGGATCCACAACGAACCTCGGGTCTGTTTCATATCCGCTCACAACAAACGGCTCCTCGTCGACGCGGCTCTTCAGCACATTGCCCTCTATATCGTAAAGAGTGTAATCTCTTACATCAAGGCAGGAATAATATACGCACACCGGGCACATATTGTCAGGATGCGTCGCCGAATATATAATATGTATTCTGCCCTTTTTGTCCGACACATATTTGGCGTAGGGTCTGCACCCTTCTCCCTGTATTGTAGATTTCACAATCTCAAACGGCTCGGTTACAAACCTCACATTGTCGTTTTCGTCAGGCATTGTCAGGCACGCGCATGTGGGATGCCACGAAACGCCTCTGTAGCAAAGATATATATGCTCTCTGTCGTTTTCCATTATGAAAAGCGACGGATATGTAGTGTTATGCTCCGTCTCGATTTTCTTTTCCTCGCCAAGCTCTGTTATATCGCACGGATGCTTTGATATTCTGTAATAAAAGCACGCCTCATCGGTATGGCGCGAATATATTATCATTATTCTTTCATCGGGCAGTACCAAAAACGTGGGATTGTCATGGTCGTCCGGCTGAAAATTCGAGCGCACCAAAACGCTTGTTTTCACTCCGTCTTCTATCATTGCCGCTTTTATGTTTCCGTGTACGTCAATGCTTCCGACAAATGTTTTTCCTTTATAGGAAATAGCCCTCGGATCCGCGAACCAACACCATGCGCCCTCTTTTTCAACAATATTCATAATATGCTCCCCCTCTTTCCCCGCTTCAAAAAAAAGACAGACAATGATGCGTTGTCTGCCACTAAAAGGAGGGAAAATGAAAAAAGTTTTTGTACCTTCTCGGTACAATAAAAGTATAGCATTTTCACTTGTTCGGCGCAATTCGCGTTTTGCAACAATTATTGTGTTTTTTCTGAAATTTTTTGTGCATTTTTACAGCGCCTTTTTTACACAAAAAAAGACAGACAATAGTATCTTGTCTGTCACTAAAAGGAGGGAAAATGAAAAAAGTTTTGTACCTTCTCGGTACAATAAAAGTATAGCATTTTCGCTTGTTCGGCGCAATTCGCATTTTAATTAAAATATCGCATTTTTTCATGATATTTTTTGTGCAGTTTTAGTATCCCTTCCCGCTCCGCCCTCTGCGGGCAAAAAAAAGACAGACAATAATATCTTGTCTGCCACTAAAAGGAGGGAAAATGAAAAAAGTTTTTGTACCTTCTCGGTACAATAAGAGTATATCATTCCCTACCGCTTTTTGCAATTCGCATTTTGCAAAAATTATCATGTTTTTGAAGCTTTGTTTTTTACCTTTTGCACAAATTCCTTATTTCGGATAAGCCTACGCTTTAAATTCGTAATCCTTCCCCGGAAGAACCGCGTTTACAACTATACCCACTATTGCCGCAACCGCGAGACCGGAAAGGCTGATGGTAACTGAGCCTATCGGGATAACGATAGCTCCCGCCGCGCTGTAATTTATACCGATTGCAAGTACAAGGATAAGAGCCGCAATGATAACGTTTCTGCTCTTTGCAAGATCCACCCTGTTTTCAACAAGGTTTCGTACGCCTATTGCGGAAATCATACCGTAAAGTATGAGTGAAACGCCGCCGATTGTTGCCGCAGGCATAACAGAAATAATTGTAGCGAACTTCGGGCAGAAGGAAAGTATAACCGCAATAACCGCCGCAATACGGATAACTCTGGGATCGTAGACCTTGCTCAGTGCAAGAACGCCTGTGTTTTCCCCGTATGTGGTATTAGCCGGAGCGCCGAAGAGCGACGCAAGAATTGTCGCAAGACCGTCGCCGAGCATAGTCCTGTGAAGACCGGGGTCTTCGATATAGTTCTTCTTTGTGGTGGAGCCTATAGCGCATATATCGCCCACATGCTCCATCATTGTCGCGATAGCTATCGGCATTATGGCAATTATAGCCGTAACTATAAGTCCCTTGTTGGGAGCCTTTGCAATTGCAAACACGGTGTTGTCCATCGTGAAAGGCAGCCCTATCCATGCCGCGTCTTTAATCTGATTTATCATATCGGACTGATATGACGCAACGTTGAATATCTTCCAGATTTCAACGCCGAATGCCACTACATAAGAAGCAATCGCACCGAGCATTATCGGAATAATTTTTATCATGCCCTTTCCCCAAATATTGCAGCCGATAACTACCGCAATAGCTATGAGAGCGATTATCCAGTTTGTTTCACAGTTGGCAATAGCCGAGCTTGAAAGCGTAAGACCGATTGCAATAACTATCGGACCTGTTACAACCGGCGGGAAGAAGCGCATTACTCTCTTTACGCCGAACGCCTTTATAAGCGCGCTGACTACAAGATAAAGGGCGCCCGCACATGCAACGCCGAGGCAGGCATAGGGCAGAAGCTCCTTTTCCCCGTTCGGGGCAATGGCCGCATAGCCCGCGAGGAACGCGAACGACGAGCCTAAGAACGCGGGAACTTTGCCCTTTGAAAGAAAGTGAAACAGCAGCGTACCGAGACCCGCGAAAAGAAGCGTCGCCGAAACACTCAGCCCCGTAAGCAAAGGCACAAGCACCGTTGCGCCGAACATAGCGAAAAGATGCTGAAACCCTAAGAGCAGCATTCGCGGAACGCCGAGCTCGCGGGCGTCATAAATTCCCCTTTCGCCGATAGAACTAACCTTCTTCATTGGTAATTCCTCCTTAAGTTTGTTTGTCGTAAAAAGTATATCATTGCATTCACATTTTTGCAACAAAAAAACCTGCATTTTTTTAAATTTCGCATAAAAAACAGCGC
>CAZIBK010000157.1:0-3934 GCA_964537125.1 uncultured Oscillospiraceae bacterium | reverse complement strand
TAAAAGCATCCTGTCGTTGTCAAGCGACTTTTTATTCTCCTTTGAGTAAAGGTCAAGCATATCCTGTACGCTCATGTTTTTTCGCTTCTCGCCCGATATTTCAACAACTGTTTTTCCGCCGTCCATCATTATAGTCTTTGTTCCCGTGTGGAGAGCGGAATTGAGATTATGCGTTATCATCATGGTAGTTATATTGTTTTTATTCACAATATTATTAGTTATCTCCATGACCTTTTCGCTCGTCGCCGGGTCAAGGGCTGCGGTATGCTCATCAAGGAGAAGCAAATCAGGCGTTACAAACGTACACATAAGAAGCGTCACGACCTGCCTCTGCCCTCCGGAAAGGAGACCCACCTTAGTTTTCATCCTGTCCTCAAGCCCCATGCCGAAGCTTTCAATAGCCGTGCGGAATTTATCCATATCGCGTCGGTTGAGCGCCATCCCGAGAGGAAAAAGCCCCGTCCTTGAATACGCGAGGGCTATATTTTCCGCAATTGTAAGGTTGGGCGCCGTTCCGCGCATAGGATCCTGAAACACGCGCCCGATCTTTTTCGAGCGCTTATGCTCGGGCATATAGGTTATATCGCGCCCTCCGAGGGATATTTTCCCCTCGTCAACGAGGAAATTTCCGCATATGGCGTTAAAGAGCGTTGACTTTCCCGCGCCGTTTGAGCCGACTATCGTCACAAAGTCCCCCTTATCAAGGTGGATCGAAAACTTATCGAGAGCCTTATGCTCGTTCGGAGTTCCTGCGGCAAATACTTTTGTTATATTTTCGACATTAAGCATTGTCTTTACCTCCGAAACGTGTTTTTAAAACGGACACCTTCTTCTTTACAACGGGTATGGCAAGAGCAATCGCCACTATTACAGCGGAAACAAGCTTAAGCGCCGACGCGGGGAAGAACATATAACGCATTGCAAGGGCAAGTATAAACCTATATATAACAGAGCCTATTACGGCGCTTATTATCCCAACCGTCACGCCTCTTTTTCCTATAAGCGTTTCGCCTATTATGACAGACGCGAGACCTACCACAAGCGTTCCCGCTCCGGAGTTTATGTCCGCAAAATTCTGATACTGGGTGATAACCGCGCCGCAGAGGGCAATGCATCCGTTACTGAGGGCAATGGCGAGTATCTTCACCCGGCTCACATTTATAGACGACGCCGAGACCATGAACGAATTATCGCCCACCGCTCTGATGCACAGACCTATCCTCGTCTTGAAGAATATGATAAACAAAGCCGCCGTGAGCAAAACTATTGCCGATATCAGGGCAAGCTTTGACCATGTCTTGTCTGTCAGCGAAAAAGACGAGAAAAATTCGTTCATCATCGTAAAAATAGTTTTCTTCCCGACAAGCTGAATCGACGGACTGTTACCCATTATGAAAAGATTTATCGTATATGTGGCGCTCATAGTCAATATACCCGCAAGAATGGGATGTATCTCAAAGGACGTCTGCAGGATTCCCGTAACGGCGCCTGCCGCAAGACCTCCCGCTATGCCGAGGAGCACACCTATAACAGGGTGACCGTTTACCGCGCACATTGCGGAAACGGCAAGCCCCGTCGTAAAGCTGCCCTCTGTAGTGAGGTCAGGTATATTCAAAATGCGAAATGACACATATATGCCAATAGCAAGGAGTCCGTAAAGGACTCCTTGCTGTATAGCATCCAATACAACGGCGATCATAATTGATCTCCTTCCTTGCTGTTAGTCTTCAACAAAAATTGCGGAAGAAGCGATATCCTCGGGAATAGTGAGACCGAGAGCCTCGGCTGTTGTCGTATTTATGGTTATCTCTGTTGCTTCAACCGGAACGGAGGGAACCGCAGTGACATCTGCCCCTTCAAGAATCTGTATAGCCATATCGGCACTCTGAGCGCCTATTTCTCTGTCGGGAATAGCGACAGAAGCCAGCGCGCCCGAAGCAGGCATTACCGCCGAGGAACCGTAAACCGGAATCTTGTTCTCGCGGGCAATCTCGGTTACAACGGGCATAGCGTCCTGAATAACCGCGTCGTTGGGAATGAAGAATGCGTCCACCTTGCCTACAAGAGACGCGGCTGCGCTCTGTACCTCGGAGGAGTTTGTAACTGTAACCTCTTCATACGGAATGTTTACGGAATCGAGATATGCCTTTGCGGCCTCTACCGTAGAAACAGCGTTGCTCTGGCTGGGGCTGTAAATGAAGCCGTAATTCTCGTTGCCGGGCGTAAGAGTGTCGGCAAGACCGAAAATCTTTTCAATCGGAATGGGGTTGGATGTACCTGTAGCGTTGTGGCTGATAACGTCCCAATCGTCAATGATACCTGTGCCTATAGGATCGGAAACGGCTATGAATACTGTGGGGATATCAAGCTCCGCGCCGATAGCCGCAAGTGTTGCCGGTGTTGCGATAGTTACGATAACGTCAACATCGCTTGCCGCAAGGTCGGAAATTATCGTGTTAAGCGTTGTAGCGTCCCCCTGGGCGTTGCGCTCAAGTATCTCGCATACATCCTCTGTGTAGCCCGCTTCTCTTATGCGGTCGATAAAGCCTTCACGCATATCTGAAAATGCGCCGTTATCAATCTGCTGTACCACGCCGATAGTGTAATGCTCTGCGGACGCGGTAGCCGCTTCCGTTGCCTCGTTGCTTTCGGTGTTTTCGCCGCATGCCGCAAGAGAAAACGCAAGCATAAGGCAGAGCGCGAAAGCAATAAGCTTTCTTGCCGTTTTGTTCATAAAATCAATTCCCTTCATTTATTATTATATTTCTTAAGATATTCAAACGCCTCGCGGAGCATATCCGCCGTCACCTCATAGGGATAATGGCGGAGATCCGAAAGCTTTGTGATATCATAAAGAATCGCACTCATTTCTTCCCATGTGATTTCTATATCCGACAAATCCGTGGGAAGATTAACACTTTTATTAAATGCATGTACTCTTTCAAATTCATCAAACTGCTTATCGCACAGCAGAAGTATCAGCGTACCGAAAGCGACAACCTCTCCGTGAAGATGATTTTTTTCTATCTGCTCGTACTTAGTCAGTCCGTAAAATACGGCATGAGCCAATGCGCTGTTATAATCGGGAGTATGGTCGCGTGTTAAAAATATCGACACTATTGCGGTTGACGCGGTTATTGCAAGAACCGTTTCACGGAAATCCCGTGAAAGAGTATGATTTTTATTGTCCTCCATCGCGCGGCTGCCCATTTTTAGTATAGGCTCGCTGCACATCCTGCTCGCCGTCACGCCGAACGCCGTAAAGTTTTCCAAATCGTCGCCTCTTGCCGACACGGTCGCCTCGTAAAATTTAGCCATAGTATCGCCCATACCCGCCCAAATAAAGCGTTCGGGAGCCTCAACCATTATTTGCGTATTTATAAATGCGTGAACCGGAGGATTCATAAAAAAGTTTGGCTTAATAAACGTGCCGTCGGGGCGGTACATTATGGACACGGTTGTGCAGCATGCGCAGTTAGAGGCAATCGTCGGAAAGGTGAATACCTTTTTTCCTGTGATATCCGCAGTAAGCTTTGCCGTGTCAAGAGCCTTTCCGCCGCCTACGGCGAAAATCATGTCAGCCTCTCTGACAGAAGCCGAAGAGGAAAGAGCCTCAGCATTTTCATAAGAACATTCTCCGCCGTACCAAAGGGTATCCGTCACGGTAAGCTTTGTGCCCTCTATGGCGCTTTTTATCTTGTCTTCCGCAACGGAAAGGGCAGTCTTTCCGCCTATCATAACAGCCTTTGTGCCGTAAGGAGAGCATATATCCCCTATCTTTTCGTATACATTTGCGCCGACCGAATAGCTCGGCAGCATCATACTGTAATCATCCATTGACCGTCACTCTTTCACTTTCAAAACATACAGATTTATTATAGCACACTCATTATAAAAACGCAAGAAAAAAAGGCATATGATGAATATTTTTTGT
>CAZIBK010000156.1:0-3936 GCA_964537125.1 uncultured Oscillospiraceae bacterium | reverse complement strand
TAAACGTGTTATTTAATCGGTACAAATGAGGCGAGGATATCTTCAAATTCTTTATCAAGCTTATTGCCGTATTCGGAAGAGCGGGAGAAGGTAAACTTGTAAAGCGTGCCGTTTTTGACGATGTAGGCACATGTGCGGTATGTAACGCTGCCGCTATAGGAGCTTGTATCGCTGTATGAGAAGGTATAGTAGGTGTTGCTGCCGTAGGTCGCGTTCCGTACATTCTGAATCAGACTTGTATTTTTTTCGGAAAGAGAAAGCAGTTCCGTTTCAGCGTATTTTTTGAGGCTCGATATATCAGCCGAGTCTTCCGCGGAAAGCTCGATACGGGCGCCGGTGAATTTGTGATAGAAATTCGCGGAGGACGAATAGACTGCCTTCGACCATATGATAGGCACGGAAAGAGACCACTTTTCGCTCGAGACGGTATAATTAAAGCCCGTGTCGTAGGTGTACATAATGATGGTTCCGATTTCGTTTTCATCAAGCTCCTCACATTCGAGAGTGGACATTACAGTCGATACAATATTTTCGGAATCCCCATCAAAGGCTTCGGGACCGCATATAAAGCCGAAGTTATAAACATAGCTGCCCTTTTCAAAATATATATCGTCAATGGCATAATCGCCTCCGGGAATGCCGCTTGTAACGACTGAATAGTGAAAGCCGTTTTCGCCTGCGGCAACGGGATATTCCTCCACATCCGAAACGGAGGCGATATCCTTATTGTAATAATCATAGCAGAGGTCATGCCAAATTACTGCGGCGGACTGTGCCGAAACGGTATCGGTTTTTGAATATATGCTGATATTGAAACGGAAGTTGTCGTTATTCTTTATGGAGTAGAAATCAAGCGAGCCGTAGGAGGAAGAGTAGAAATAGGAGAGGGAATCGTAAGAGCTTATATAAGAGGGCATATAAAACTTAAGCGAAAGGTCTTCGTTTTCGTAGAGAACGTTCCCGTCTTCCGTTTTCTCGGGAGCGAGATCATATGTGACGCTTCCGTCCCCGAAGTCCGCCTTAAAGGAGGAAATGAGCGAGGATACGGACGCCGCCGCGTCGCTGCCGTAATCAGCTTCGGCCTCAAGACAGAGTATGTACTTATCCGTAAGGACGTAATAAAACTCGCCGTAAAGCTCGTTGCTGCGGTACTTAAAGTGCATGACGCGGTTCCCGTATTCGTCGGTTGATTTCTCCATATAGGTGAGTGTGTAATAATCGCAGATGGAATCCTTCGTATCCGCAAAGTCGTAATCAAAGGAGGTATTCTCATCGGTTTCGATTATCTCGATATCGAGATAATCGTAGTTGTCGTTTGAAAAATCCGTATACATGCCGTCGGCGGAGCGGTCGTACATAATCATATCCTTAGGAGTGTTCATAGACCAGCCGTAGAGACTGTCGCCGATGCGATCCTTGTCGTTCATGGCGTCCATGACGGTGTTGTTGTCGTCCTGCTCTGACTTTGTAACCGTAACGGCGCCGCTCTCGTCATAGGAAACATCGGCTCCGAAGGTTTCGCAAAGGAAGCGGAGAGGCACCATTGCGGCGCCGCCGTCTGTGAGGACGGGCGCGGCGGGAAGAGCTTCGGTATGGGTGTTGACGCTTGCCGTAGTGCTGCCTATCTGAAGGGCAACCGAAACATCGGGATATTCAATGAGAATTGCGCCTGAGGCTTCCCATGTAACGGAGGCCCCGAACGCTTCGGTTATAATGCGGAGGGGAACGAGAACGGTGCCGTCATCCGTTATATAGGGAGCTTCGGATTCCGCCGGGGAGCCGTTTATGTAAATGACACTGTCACCGATTGTAAAGGATATTTCAACCTCGCTTCCCACGGCGGAAGGCTCTGCCGAAGCAGACTCCTCATCGGCAAACGCCGCGGAAGATGTGAAAAGCAGTGCAAGAGCAACAAGAACGGATAAAAGCTTTTTCATGAAAAGACCCCCTTCAGTCAGATATAGGTGTTATTTCCACGGAGGATTCGACGCCGCCGCGAAGGACGGTAAACGTCAGACTGCCGCCGGTATATGTTTTTTTGATCGCCTCGTTATAGTCGGCGATGCTGTGAACCTCTATTCCGTTGACATGCGTTAAGGAATCGCCGGGGAGAAGGAGCGGATTCTGCGAAGATGATACGCCGAGCCCCTTCTTTGTGGGAAGACCGAGCTTGCTCTCCCATGATTCGGTGAGAGTGACGCCTGTGTCGGGGCGGAGAACCTTACCGTATTTTTCAAATCCGGAAAGAATGTAGTTTATCGTATCCACAGGGATGGAGAAGGACATACCCTCAACGTCGGAGCCTGTATATTTAATGGAATTTATGCCCACAAGCTCTCCCGAAAGATTTATAAGCGGACCGCCCGAATTGCCGCCGTTAATCGAAACATCGGACTGTGTGAAAAGATAATGCTCGCCGATATTGACGCCTATTCCGCTGACTATGCCCTTTGAGGCGGAGTTCATCATGGAAAGGGAAAGAGGCGTGCCGATGGCAATGACGCTCTGCCCTACCACAAGGCTGTTTTCCTCCGCGAAGGTGATGGGCTTCAATCCGAGCTTATTTATCTTTACAACCGCAAGGTCGGAAACGGAGTCGGAATAGAGTACGGCGCCGCTGTACGAGTCGCCGTTCGCGAAGATGACGGTTATATTCTCGATTTCATCCACTACATGGGCGTTGGTGAGAATGGTGCCGTTGCTTTTTATTATAACGCCCGCGCCGTGAGCGTACAGCTCGTTGTAATCCTGAGCCGCGGAGGACATATAACGCGATTTGTAGCTGCCGACTATTGCAACAACGCTTTCGCTTGCCGTTTCGATGGCGCTTATGGCGGCGGAATCCTCGCTCTGCGTAACCGTGGCTGTACGGGTGGCGTTATCCCACGAGACATCCGCTCCGAGGGCTTCGCTTACGGCGCGGAGAGGAACATAGACGCTGTCGTTTATGATGTACGCTTCGGAGGAAAGAGTCTCTCCGTTTACCGCAACGCTTGCGTCGGACGCCGCAAACGCGGAATTTGCCGTAAGAGTGAGAGCCGCGGCAATGGGGATTATTCTTTTTACAATCATTTTACCCAACCTTTCTCAAATAAATAAAAAGTCGCGGAATTATATTGAAATTATACCATGCGGAGGGAATTAAATCAATAAGAATTTGCCCGCATTAAATTGTTTATAAAATGTTTACTTGACTTAAAACAGGTAATATAATAGGCTGAATGTAAGACGGCGCAATCGGAGGAATGATATATGCTAAAACGTGTAAATAAATTTGTACAGTACACTCTCGGAGAAGAAATTTTCAGCTCGGTTTCCCACGGTGTGGGGACGATGCTTGCAATAGCGGCAACGGCGCTTGTTATAGTGTTTGCGGCGCTTCACAAGAATGTTTTCGGGGTTGTGTCGGGTGCGATATACGGCGCAACCATGATTATACTTTACTCTATGAGTACCCTCTACCACTCCATAACCGCGCCTCGGGCGAAAAAGGTTTTCAGGGTGATAGATCACTGCTCCATATTTCTTTTGATAGCGGGAACGTATACGCCGATATGTCTTTGCACACTGCGGGGAAACGGCGGAATACCGCTTCTTTGCGTAATCTGGGGCGCGGCGGTTTTGGGAATAACGCTAAATGCCGTTGCCCTTGAAAAATTCAGAAAGGTGAGCATTATTTTTTATGTTGTGATGGGGCTTGCGGTAATCGTAAAAATGAAGACGCTTTTGTCCCTTTTGGGAGCCGACGCGGTAATTCTCCTGGCCGCGGGCGGAGCGGTGTACATTATAGGAATTATATTCTACGTCCTTAAGAAAATCAGATATATGCATCCCATCTGGCATTTATTCGTTTTGGGAGGCAGTGTGCTGCACTTTTTCTTCATATTGTTTCATGTTGTGTAAAAAATGGCTTGAATAAGCGTACAGAATGTGATA
>CAZIBK010000155.1:0-3941 GCA_964537125.1 uncultured Oscillospiraceae bacterium | reverse complement strand
GAACAGGTCATTCGGTACCGAAGGGACGGAAACGGGGATTGAATTGCCGGCAAAATACAGTTTTGAGGGAAATTGTTAAGCAATATATGGACAAAGCCCTGCATAGCGGAAATTACAGGCACAAGCCCTACTCAAATTCAGGATTTCGGCAAATTTATCATTGACTATTTCTGATTCATATACTATAATAATTACAAATTCAGCTTTGGTTGTTGCGGAGAAGTCTTCACATTTTGAGGGTTTCTCCGCAGTTGACCGATAATATCTTTGAAAGGCAAGTGTATTTAAAATGGAAAGAGTATATAACTTTTCCGCGGGTCCTTCCATGCTCCCTCTCCCCGTGCTTGAGGAAGCCCGGAAAGACCTTGTAAACTATAAGGGCACCGGTATGTCCGTAATGGAAATGAGCCATCGTTCCAAGGACTTTGACGCAATTATCAAAGGCGCAGAAGCCCTTATCCGCGAGCTTATGGAAATTCCCGACAGCTATGAGGTTCTGTTCCTTCAGGGCGGCGGCTCCACACAGTTTGCCATGGTTCCCCTTAACCTCTTTAAAAACAAAAAGGCTGATTATGTCATAACCGGTCAATGGGCAAAAAAGGCGGCGGCAGAGGCTGCCCGCTTCGGCGAGGTAAACATAGTTGCTTCCTCCGCGGATAAGACTTTCTCGTATATTCCCGAGCTTGATAAGTCCTCCTTCTCGCCCGACGCCGATTATTTCTACATCTGCCATAACAATACTATCTACGGCACCCGCTATACCGCCCTTCCCGACACGGGAAATATTCCCCTCGTTGCCGATATTTCCTCTGACGTTATGAGCCAGTATATCGATGTTTCAAGGTTCGGCATCCTCTTTGCGGGCGCGCAGAAGAACATCGGTCCGGCAGGGCTCACAATCGCCATCGTCCGTAAGGATCTTATAGGCAATGCCCTTGATATCTGCCCCACAATGCTCAATTATAAAACTCATGCCGATAACGCTTCCCTTTTCAACACGCCTCCATGCTTTGCCATCTACATTTCAAAGCTCGTATTTGAATGGGTTAAGAACATGGGCGGCGTAAGAGAGCTTGAAAAGAAGAACATCGAAAAGGCAAATCTTCTCTATTCCTTCCTTGACAATTCGTCGCTCTTTAAGGGTACCGTTGTTCCGAAGGACCGTTCCCTCATGAACGTTCCCTTTGTAACAGGCAACGAGGAGCTTGACAAGAAGTTTGTTGCCGAAGCAAAGGAAGCGGGGCTTGTAAACCTCAAGGGTCACAGAACCGTCGGCGGTATGCGCGCAAGCATATATAACGCTATGCCCTACGAGGGTGTTCAAAAGCTGGTTGACTTCATGGAGAAGTTTGAAAAGAATAACAAATAAAAGGACTGAAATAAATGCACAACATTCTCACTCTGAATAAAATTTCCTCTGTCGGGCTTAATAATCTTACCGATAATTATTCTTATTCCGACTCTGTTGAAAATCCCGAGGGCATACTCCTCCGCAGCTTTAAAATGCACGATATGCCCCTTCCCGATTCCCTCCTCGCGGTAGCGCGCTGCGGTGCGGGCGTCAATAACATTCCAATCGATAAATGCTCCGAGCGGGGCATAGTGGTGTTCAACACTCCCGGCGCCAACGCAAACGCCGTTAAGGAGCTTGTTGTCACCGCTCTCCTTCTTTCCTCGCGCGATGTGATAGGCGGCTACGAGTGGGCGCAAACTCTTACCGAAGGCGTTGCCGCCGCTGTCGAAAAGGGCAAGAGCAAGTTCATCGGCCCCGAAATTTCAGGCAAAACCCTCGGCGTTATAGGTCTGGGTGCCATCGGCGTGCTTGTTGCAAATACGGCAGTGGAACTTGGCATGAAGGTTATCGGCTACGACCCGTTCCTTTCCGTAAACGGCGCAGTGAACCTTAAAAATACCGTTCACTACACCTCAAGCCTTGACGATATTTTTGCCGCCTCCGACTATATCACGCTTCATCTTCCGCTTAACGACTCTACTCGCGGCATGATAAATGCCGAGGCTATCGCAAAGTGCCGTGACGGCGTAAGGATTTTGAACCTTGCTCGCGGCGAGCTTGCGGATAATTCCGCAATAAAATCCGCCCTCGAAAGCGGAAAGGTTTCAAAATATGTCACCGACTTCCCGAACGACGAGGTTGTAGGCGTTCAGGGTATAATCACCCTTCCCCACCTCGGCGCCTCCACTCCCGAAGCTGAGGACAACTGCGCCGTAATGGCGGTAAATCAGCTTATGGATTATATCGAAAACGGCAATATCGTAAATTCCGTCAACTATCCCTCCTGCTCCATTGCGGACAACGGCAAGAACAGAATCTGTGTTCTCAACAAAAACGTGCCCTCAACAATAGCCTCTATCGCAGGCGTTGTTGCGGACAAGGGAATAAATATCGATAACATGGTAAACGCCAGCCGCGGCAATTACGCATATACTCTTATCGTTGTAGACGGTACGCCCGGAAGCGACATCGCGGAAGCAATCAAGGCAGTTCCCGGCGTTATCTCCGTAAGAATAATCAATAAATAAAGAACTTCACAAAATAATGGGCGGACTGCTTTCAGCCCGTCCTTATTTTGCGCTTTTCAGATTTTACAGAAGGTGAATAAATGTCAGTTATAAAACCCTTTAAGGGCTACCGCCCCGCACCCGAGCTTGCTTCCCGTGTCGCCGCACTTCCCTATGATGTTATGACAAGCGGCGAAGCGCGCGAAACGGCAAAGGACGAACCCTATTCCTTCCTCCATGTTGACAAGGCTGAAATTGACCTTGACCCGAGCCTCAGCCCTTATGACGATTCGGTTTACAAAAAAGCTGCGGACAATCTCAATAAAATGATACAGGATAATGTCTATATCCGCGACGAAAAGGACGTGTTCTATATCTACTCCCTCGTCATGAACGGGAGGCGGCAGACAGGTCTCGTTGCCTGCGCCTCGGTAGACGAATACCTCAGCGGCAGCATAAAAAGGCATGAGCTTACCCGCGCCGATAAAGAGGAGGATCGCATCCGTCACGTCGATGCTTGCGATGCAAATACCGGTCCAATCTTTCTCACCTACCGTGCGAAGGAGGAGATTTCATCCCTCATCTCCTCATATACAGCCGCCAACGCGCCTGTCTACGACTTTACTGCGGAGGACGGAATATCCCACACCGTCTGGCTTGTGGATGACGATAAAACCATCTCCGAGCTTAGGGAGCTGTTTTTAACCGTTCCCGCCCTTTATATTGCCGACGGTCACCACCGTAACGCGTCAGCCGTAAAGGTGGCTCTCAAACGCCGCGCGGCGGCAAAGACCGAGGATAAAAACGCCGAATACAATTATTATCTCGCCGTTCTCTTCCCCGATAACGAGCTTCATATTCTTGACTATAACCGCGTTGTGCGCGACTTAAACGGTCTTTCCGCCGAGGAATTTTTAAATAAACTCTCCGAAAGCTTTATTGTGGAGGAAGCGCCCTCCGCTCCCTACCGTCCCGTATCGCCTCATAATTTCGGTATGTATCTGGACAAAAGGTGGTATTCCTTAACTCTTAAGGACGGCGCCGCCGGCGGGGATGACCCGGTAAAATCTCTTGACGTCTCCGTTCTTCAGGAAAAGGTGCTCGTTCCCATCCTCGGAATAGGCGATATCAGAACCGACTCCCGCATTGATTTTGTAGGCGGCATACGCGGTCTCGGCGAGCTTGAAAAAAGAGTGGATTCCGGCGAAATGCGCCTTGCCTTCTCAATGTATCCCACAAGCATCGCGCAGATGATGGATATGGCTGATAATAACCTCATCATGCCTCCCAAGTCCACATGGTTTGAGCCGAAGCTCAGAAGCGGGCTTTTCATTCATAAGCTTTCATAAACTCTCATAAATACAATAAGCTCTCGGCGAATTTCCGCCGAGAGCCTTTTAACGTGTTAAAAAATCTTTCGA
>CAZIBK010000154.1:1638-3953 GCA_964537125.1 uncultured Oscillospiraceae bacterium | reverse complement strand
AAAAAAGCAAAAAAATTAAAAGAATTGCTTGAATAAAGAATATTTATATGGTATAATACTCATATAACTTATGTGCAGATGTTCGCTGCCGCAAAGGTGGCGGGTTCCGCTTCGGGATTTCGGCGGGAGATTATCGCTCCGCGAGACACTGAGGAGCCGACGCTTCCTGCCGCGTAAAGCAGTTCGGTGAATTGTTTTACCGTATGCCTCGGCAACAGCTGCAATCGTTCGCAAGCTCCGGTTCAAGCGAGCTTGTCGGAGCGTTGTTCGATTTATTTATGCAATGAAATCGTGCAAATACAGAATAATAAACGCTTAAGAATTGAAATTATTTTATATAGGGGGAGTTCCTCATGAGAATGGAATATGCAGACAGCATGGATATGGCGCAGAAAATCAAGGTAGTAGGCGTAGGCGGCGGCGGAAGCAATGCCGTAAACAGGATGATTGACGCCGACATAAAAGGCGTTGATTTTATTTGCGTAAACACAGACAAGCAGGCGCTTCTTCGCAGCAAGGCGCCGCAGAAGATTCAAATCGGCGACAAGCTTACTCAGGGTAAGGGCGCGGGCGGCAAGTCGGAAATAGGCAAAAAGGCTGCCGAGGAAACAAGAAACGAGGTTGAATCCGCTATCAAGGATGCGGACATGGTATTTGTTACGGCAGGTATGGGCGGCGGAACGGGTACAGGCGCAGCTCCCATAATTGCAAGCATTGCAAAGGAGCTCGGAATACTTACCGTAGGTATAGTTACAAAGCCTTTTGCGTTTGAAGGCAAGAAGAGAATGACTCAGGCTCTCGGCGGAATAGAAGAGCTTCGTAAGAATGTTGATACGCTCATCGTTATACCTAACGACAGGCTTCTCGATATATCAAACAACAAGACTTCTCTTATGGACGCGTTCAAGACGGCAGATGAGGTGCTTCGTCAGGGCGTTCAGGGTATATCCGACCTTATTACGGACACAGGTCTTATCAATGTAGACTTTGCCGACGTGACAACAGTCATGAAGGGCGCAGGCTACGCACATATGGGTATCGGCACCGCTCGCGGTGATGACAGAGCCGAGCAGGCTGCCAAGCTCGCAGTTGAAAGCGCGCTTCTCGAAACAACAATCGACGGAGCTACGGGCGTACTTATCAATATTACAGGCGGCAATGATCTCAATCTCCTTGAAACAAATGCGGCGGCACAGCTTATTGAGGAGAGAGTTTCCGAGGACGCTACGGTTATCTTCGGCGCGTCTATTGATGAGACTATGGAGGATGAAATCAGAATTACCGTTATTGCGACAGGTCTCGACGGCAGCGCTACGGGCGTTCCCTCGGACAAGAAGTCCGATAAGAAAAGCGCGGAGGATGATTTCTTTGCTAACCTTATGAAGAACGATGATTCTTCGTCCGTTGACCTTCCGAACTTCTTTAAATGATGCAAAAATCCGAATAATAATTAAAGCTCCGAATGAAAATTCGGAGCTTTGTTTGCGGAAAAGGTGACATTCAGTGAACAAAAAAATGCTTGTACTCGACATTGACGGTACGCTGACGAACTCAAAAAAGGAAATAACCGCAGCTACAAGAAACGCGATAGCCGATATAATAGACAGGGGACATACTGTAGTTATTGCCTCGGGCAGACCCACCCCCGGAATAAGAGGGGTGTGCGAAACCCTTGATTTATACACAAAGGGCGGATACGGGATATCCTTCAACGGGGCGAAGATAACCGATATGAAAAGCGGTGAGACGGTCTATCGCAGAACCCTTGAAAAAAGCGTTATTCCCGAGATTTATGACTACGCCGTTTCAAGGGGAGTGGGCATGATGACCTACAAGGGCGAAAACGCCGTGACAGGTACGCGGATTGACAAATACATGGAGCTTGAAGCGCGCATCAACGGAATAGGGCTGAAAAAGGTGGAGAATTTCAAGGAATATGTCAGCTTTGATGTAAACAAGTGCCTTCTGACCGCGGACGGGGATTATGCCGCGCAGATAGAAAAGGAGCTTGCTCAAAAATATGAGGGAAGGCTCAGTATATACCGCTCGGAGCCGTTCTTTGTGGAGATTATGCCTTGGGGAGTAGACAAGGCGTCATCGCTTAAGGTTTTGCTTGAAAGGCTTAACATGAGCGTCTGCGACATGATATGCTGCGGAGACGGCTTTAATGATTTGTCGATGGTAAAATATGCGGGTGTGGGCGTGGCAATGGCAAACGCCGCCGATGCGGTGAAGGAAGCGGCAGACTATGTAACACTTTCAAATAACGATGACGGAATAGTGGATGTTATCAACAAATTTATTTAAATATTTAA
>CAZIBK010000154.1:0-1538 GCA_964537125.1 uncultured Oscillospiraceae bacterium | reverse complement strand
TATTTAAATATTTAAAAAGATTAAATATTATTGACTTTTTTTGTTCACAAATATATATTATTATTCAGATAATTAAAAAAACGAAAGGAACGTGTTCAAAATGTTTGATAATAAAGACGATTTTAACCTGCAGTCCGGCGGCGAAGGCGAACCGGAAGCGTTACAGAGTGAGAAAGCGGAAGATGTGGCGGCGGAGGAGACCAAGGCCGCTCAGCCCGAGACTGACAGCGTTTATGAAGCGCCCGAGAGTCAGGTGCCGTTTACAAATGAATTTGCGGTTCCCGAGAAGCCGAAAAAGAAGCACACCTTTTTAAAGGTGGCAGCCGGAGCGCTTATAGCGGGCGTAGTATTCGGCGCGGCGAGCTCATTCACATCCGGCATAATATCTGATCACAGAAGCATTGAGACTACGCAGAACCTTTATGTGAGCAAGTCTGACGGAACGGCTGTTCCGTCGGGTTCGATAGAGGATATAGTCGAAAGCTGTCTGCCGTCGGTAGTGTCGATAACAAACAAGGGAATTTCCGAATTGTCTACATTCTTCGGTACTTTCCAGCAGGAGAGCACCTCTACCGGCACGGGTATTATTATAGGTAAAAACGAAACGGAGCTTCTCATAGTGACAAATTATCACGTTGTCGCCGACAGCAAGGAGCTGACGGTGGTATTTGCTCACGACAGCGAGCTTGAGAACGACGAGAACGATACATCGTATATGAATATTGCTCAGGTAAAGGGCTATGACGCGGATAAGGATGTTGCGGTCATTGCCGTAAAGCTTGAGGATATATCGGACGACACGATGAATAATATCGCCATCGCAACTATGGGAGATTCCAATTCCATAAGGCTTGGCAGCGAGGTTATTGCGATAGGTAATGCCCTCGGCTACGGTCAGAGCGTAACCAACGGAATCATAAGCGCCCTTAACAGAGAGATAACAATGCAAAACGCAAACGGCGTGACGGTTACAAATACGTTTATCCAGACAAACGCTGCCATCAATTCGGGTAACTCGGGCGGAGCGCTGCTCAATATGGCAGGCGAGGTTATAGGTATAAATTCGGCAAAGATATCCTCCACGGGCGTTGAGGGCATGGGCTATGCCATACCGATATCGGACGTTGAGGATCTTATAGGCGACCTTATGACAATGCAGACCCGCGAAGAGGTTGACGAAGAGGACAGAGGCTATATAGGAATAGAGGGCGCCGATATTTCAAGCACTGCTTCGATGATGTACGGTCTGCCTGTGGGCGTATCCGTAAACACGGTCGTTGAAGGCTCCCCCGCCGATAAGGCAGGTATAAGGGTGCGCGATATAATAGTTAAGTTCGACAATACGACAATATCCGGCATGAGCGAGCTTCAAAGCAGGCTTACCTACTACAGAAAGGGCGAAACGGTTAAGATAACGGTAAAACGCCCCAGCGGCTCAGAGTACGAGGATGTGGAACTTGAGATAACCCTCGGTTCCAAGGAAGAGGCAGGAATAGAATAATCAGGAAGCGGACCGATTGAGGCGGACACCGTTAAGA